>DAIUEK010000022.1:0-11208 GCA_036845165.1 Vicinamibacterales bacterium
CTTCTGACGAGCATCGTGTTCGGGCTGATGCCCGCGATCCAGGCGACCCGCCACGATCTGCTGCCGGAGCTCAAGGATCAACGGACGCGGGCCGCGGGGCGCGCGTGGCTGGGGAGCGCGCTTCTGTCGGCGCAGGTGGCGCTGTCGCTGGTCCTGCTCACCGGCGCCGGACTGTTCGTGCGGACGCTGCAGAAGGCGAGCGCGGTCGACGTCGGGTTCGACGCCGCGCGCGTATTCATGGTCCAGTTCGACCTCGAGTTGATGGGCTATTCGAACGACGCGGCGCGAGAGTTCTATCGGCGCGTGACAGAGCGGCTCGGCGCTCTCCCGGGAGTCGAGGCCGTGAGCCGCGCGAGCGCGCCGCCCGTGGATCGCGGCTTCTGGGGCGCGCGCGAAATCCTGCTCGACGGGGGCAGCTCGCCCTCCGGCGGACGTCGCGTCCAGGTCGAGCACAACGAAGTCGCTTCGCAGTATTTCAGGACCCTGGGCGTCGGCTTGGCGCGCGGGCGCGACTTCGCCGCCTCTGACGCGCGGACCGCGCCGCGCGTCGCCGTGATCAACGAAACCATGGCGCGGCAGCTCTGGCCCGACGCCGATCCCATCGGCCAGCGCTTTCGACTTGTGGAGTTTCTCGGCGTCAGCGCGCCAGTGGAAGTCGTCGGGGTGGTTCGGGACAGCCGCACGGTCTCGCTCGAGGACCGGCCGCGCCCCGAGGTGTTTATCCCGCTCGAGCAGAGCTTCCGCGGAAATGCGATCGTGCTGTTTCGCGGCCCCGCCGGTGGCGCCCTGGCTGCAACCGCGCGCGATGAACTGCGCCGGGTGGACCCGGCGCTGCCGCCTCTTCGCGTCGAGAGCGTGGCGGAGCGCAGGGCGCTCGGCCTGTCCGACCAGCGCTTGAACGCGGAACTGGCGAGCCTCTTCGGCGCGCTCGCGCTGCTCGTCGCGGCCACGGGCCTTTATGGGTCGCTGGCGTTCGATATGTCGCAGCGCACTCGCGAGATCGGCGTGCGCATGGCGCTCGGCGCGACGCGCGGCGATGTGTACTGGATGGTGTTCCGGCGGGCGCTGCTCGGCGTCGTCTTGCCAGGGGCGGCGGCCGGGTTGCTCGCGAGCGTCGCGGCGGCAGACCTGCTCGCGAGCGCGCTCTATGGAATTGCTCCCACCGATCCGCTCACGTTCGTGACCGGCACGAGCGTGCTGCTCTCGGCGGCGTTGCTTGCCTGCTGGCTCCCCGCGCGCCGCGCCACCCGCCTCGATCCGGCGACGGCGCTTCGCTGCGAGTAGCCGCCCGGCGCGGTCGTCAGCTGCCGGTTGCCCTGGCGGCCACGAGGAGAAAGGCCTTGAACTACCGCTTCACCACGGTAATCGTCATCTGCGACGGATACTGGACCGAGTGGTGCACGACGTTGTGCGCGACGACGCCGCTCGCTTCGTCGTAGTTGTGGCCGCCCGTGTTCAGGTTGCGGTCGAAGCGCGGGAAGTTGCTGCTCGTCACTTCGATGCGCAGCCGGTGCCCGGCCGCGAAGTAGTTGCTCGTCGTCAGCGGTTGCAGCGTGACCTTGTACACCTTGCCTGGCTCCATCCACACGAGGGGCTTGTCGTAGCCATCGCGATAGCGCATGCGCTGAATCGATTCGTCCAGGTTGTACGCGCGGCCGTCGGGATACACGTCGATCACCTTCACGGTGACGTCCGTGTCCCTGGCGTCCGAGGACATGTAGAGCGTCGGCTCGATCGGCCCGCTCAGTTCCGTTCCCGCCGCGAAGGGCTCGGAGGTGTAGACCAGAATGTCGGGCCGCGCTTCCATCTTGCGCTGGTCGAACGCGCCGCCCGTCACCGCATTCCCCGTGCAGCAGACGTTGCCGCCGTAGGACGTGACCGGATTCGCGGGGTCATACGTAAAGGCGTCCGGTCGGTCGGCCGCCGGCGGCGCGGATGCGAGCGCGCCGTCACCGTCGAGCGTGTTGGCCTTGCCGCCGCTCGAGAGAAAGAACGTCATCGGCTCGGCGCCCTTGGGCGGCCACGTGTCCGACGTCTGCCACTTGTTCAGCCCCATCGTGTAGTACGTGACCTTCGCCAGCTTGTCCAGGACGTCGCTCTTCTCGCCCTTGACGAAGCGGTCGAAGAAGGCGTTGACGATTTCGGAGTAGTTGAGCCGCGCGTCGCCCATGCTGCGCTCCCCGACGATGGTGTCGGGCGTCGCGCGCGTGTAGCCGCAGTGCGTCGTCGGCGCGATCACCGCCCACTGTTGATTGGCGATCTCCGGCGTGGCCGTCTTCCGCACGTGATTGAAGAGCGCGAGGTTCGGGCCCACCGAGACGTCGTACCACGACATGAAATACAGGCCCGGCACGTTGAGCGGCATGGTGTCGTGCCACAGGCCGCCCTTGTACCAGGCCGGATCGTTCGGTGCGCGCTGGATCATCCGCCCGCCGGTCGCGACGGGCATGGCGTCGGCGAAGATGCCGTGCGGCCCGCCCACGGCCTGGATGATGTCCTGCACGGGGAGATGCCACAGCGCCTTCGACCAGTCCACCGGCGGCAACTGCTGCGCCAAATCGAAGGCTCTGGAGGCGCGGATCAAATCCTCCTGCGACGTGTTCGGCGGGAACATCGGCCGCACCTGATTCTGCTCGCCGTAGATCCAGGCGATGAACAGCATCTGCACGGCGCCGCCGCGGTACCAATTCCCCTGCTCGTAGTACCCGCCGACGCGTCCGACACCGGCACCGAATCCCTGCACGTTCATCGCGGCGAACGCGGGATTCCCCGTGGCCGCGACGCCCATCTTATACTCCGCGGTCGACGAGCAGCCGGTGGTGCCGACCTTGCCGTTCGACCACGGCTGTTTGGCGAGCCACGTGAGGGCGTCATCGCCGTCCGATCGCGGCGGGCCGAGGATGTCGTAGTTCCCTTCCGAGAAAAAGTGGCCGCGCTCGTTCTGGTCGACGTAGGCGTAGCCGCGCTTGACGGCAGTGAGGGCCGTGGTCATGTCGCGCGGCGCGCCGTTGCGCACATCCCAGTAGTTGAAGTTGTAGGGCGTGCGCACGAGGATCGTCGGCACTTTCTTCGACATGTCCCTTGGCCGATAGATGTCGGTCGCGAGCCGCACACCGTCGCGCATCGGCATCATGACCTTGCGCTCGATGATCGCGATTGACTCCAGTTCTTTCTCGATCGTCAGGCGCGAGGCCGCCTGATCCGGTGAAAACCCCGCGCCGCGCTGCGCGACAACGGCGCTGGTGGCGGCGATGACGGCAGCGGCGGCAAAGAGCAGATGGCGACGGTAGGTATGCATGTGGGCCCCCGGGGTTAAGGCCGAAGTCTACACCCAAGATCAATCTCGACGCCCGGGCGATACATTCAGCCGGCCGACCGGGTGTACCATCTCCACCACAAGTCAGGAGTCCCCAGCCGTGAGCTTTCGCACGATCATCGAGCCCTTCCGCATCAAGTCGGTTGAATCGATCAAATTCACCAGTCGCGAAGACCGGGAGGCCCGCCTCCGCGAGGCGGGCTTCAACGTCTTTCTGCTGCGCGCCGAGGATGTCCTGATCGACTTGCTGACGGACTCGGGCACCGGCGCGATGTCGGCGGCGCAATGGGCCGCCCTCATGCAGGGCGACGAGTCGTACGCCGGCAGCCGGTCGTTCTATCGCTTCCGCGACGTCGTCGCCGAGCTGACGGGGCTGAAGCACATCATTCCCACGCACCAGGGCCGCGCGGCCGAGCGGATTCTGTTTCACACGGTGCTGCATTCCGGCCAGATCGTGCCTAACAACAATCACTTCGACACGACGCGCGCGAATATCGAAGTGGAGGGCGCGGAGGCGATCGACCTCGTGATTCCCGAGGGGCGCATTCCTTCGCTCGTGCATCCGTTCAAGGGCAACGTGGACATCGCGGCGCTCGAGACGCTGCTCGCCGAGCGCGGCGATCGCGTGCCGCTCGTGATGGTCACGGTGACGAACAACTCAGGCGGGGGACAGCCGGTGTCGCTCGACAACCTGCGCGCCGTGCGCCGCGTGTGCGATCGCTTCAAGAAGCCGCTCTTCCTCGATGCCTGCCGCTTCGCCGAGAACGCGTGGTTCATCAAGACGCGCGAGGCGGGGCAGGGCGCGCGCGCGCCGCGGGACATCGCGCGGGAGATGTTCTCGCTCGCCGACGGCTGCACGATGTCGGCGAAGAAGGACGGCCTCGCGAACATCGGCGGCTTCCTCGCGATGAACAACGACGAGTGGGCCGAGGCGGCGCGCAACCTGCTGATCCTGACCGAAGGCTTTCCGACATACGGCGGCCTTGCGGGGTACGATCTCGAAGCGATCGCGTGCGGCCTCGAGGAGGTCACCGAAGAGCCGTACCTGCGCTATCGCATTCGATCGACCGCATATCTCGGCGAGAAGCTCACAGCCGCCGGCGTGCCGATCATCCAGCCGCCCGGGGGTCACGCGATCTATATCGACGCGCGCGGACTCCTGCCGCAGATTCCACCGCTCGAGTATCCGGGCATCGCGCTCCTGAACGCGCTGTATCTCGAGGGCGGCGTGCGCGGCGTCGAAATCGGCACCGTGATGTTCGGCCTGCATCCGGACGGCAGCGAGACGCCGGCCGCGATGGATCTCGTGCGCGTGGCCATTCCGCGCCGCGTCTACACGCAGTCGCACATCGACTATGTCGCTGAGGTGGTCGAGGCGGTCGCGGCCAGACGCGAGGCGCTGCGCGGCTATCGCATCACGTCATCGCCGAAGGTGCTGCGGCACTTCACGGCGCGGTTCGAGGCGCGCTAATCAGCGGGCGGCGACTGGTTGCCGGATTTCCGGCAGTTTGTAAGACTTCTGTCAGGCCCGTGCGTGGGCCGCGTCGGGGGCCTATCATGCCTGCATGGCCTCCCTCGCCCGTCCCCGCATACTTCTCTCGTCCGTCTTCAAGCCGTTCGCGACGGACGACGAGTTCGGCTCGCGCGCGATCAACCCCGCGGAGCTGTACCACAACCAGGTGACGCGCGCGCAGGGCCCCTTCTCGCTGCGCATGTTCCATCGATCCTGGGGGCTGATGCTGATGCAGCGCAACATCAGCGCGCCCTGCACGGTCCTCGATTTCCCCACGCGCGAGCGCTTCATCAGGGAACTGCAGCGCGAGCGCTACGACATGGTCGGGATTTCCGGGATCGTCGTCAACATCGGCAAGGTGCGGGAGATGTGCCGCCTGGTCCGCCAGCACTCGCCGCATTCGACGGTCGTCGTCGGCGGCCACGTGACGGCCATCCCTGACATCGAGCAGCAGGTCGACGCCGACCACATCGTCCGTGGCGAAGGGGTGCGCTGGCTGCGCGAGTATGCGGGCGAGAATCCCGATGTCCCGGTCTGCCATCCCTCGATCCGTTCGGCTTTCGGCTTCCGGATCATGGGCCTTCCGAACGGCGGGGGCGGATCGTCGGCCACGATCATTCCCTCGGTCGGCTGTCCGATCGGCTGCAACTTCTGCACGACGTCCGCGTTCTTCGGCGGCAAGGGCAAGAGTGTGCGGTTCCTGGAGCGCGGCCAGGATGTGTTCGACGCCATGTGCGCCGCGGAGCGGACGCTGGGGGTCTCGTCGTTCTTCATCATGGACGAGAACTTCCTGCTCTACAAGCGGCGCGCGCTCGAGCTGCTCGAGTTGATGAAGGCCCATCGCAAGGCCTGGGCGTTCTACGTGTTCTCGTCCGCCAACGCGATCCGGCAGTGGGACATCGGCCAGCTCGTCGAGCTCGGCATCGAGTGGATCTGGCTGGGCCTCGAGGGGGAGGCGTCCGGCTACAGCAAGCTGAAGGGCACGGACACTCTTGCGCTGACGCGCGACCTGCAGGCCCACGGCATCTGCGTGCTCGGCTCGTCGATCATCGGCATGGAGCATCACACGCCGGAGAACATCGACGGCCACATCGCGCACGCGGTCGCGCACGACGCGGCGTTCCACCAGTTCATGCTCTATACACCGATGCCGGGCACCGAGCTGTATCGCGAGATGTCCGCCGCCGGGCGTCTCGATGCCGGCGCGGACCTCGCGGACGTCCACGGGCAGTTCGGCTTCAACTTCCGTCACGCGGCCATCAGCCGCGCCGAGTCGAAGACCTTCCTGGACCGCGCGTTCCAGGCAGACTTCCAGGCGAACGGCCCGAGCCTGTATCGGCTGACGCACGTGATGTTCGATCGATGGAAGCGGTACCAGCAGCACCCCGACGCGCGGGTCCGTGCGCGGCTCACGTCGGAAGCGCAGCAGCTCCGGCGCGGCTACGGCGCGGCGGTGTGGGCGATGGAGAAGTACTTCAAGGAATCGAACCAGGCGGTGAGCCTGCGCATCCGCGATCTGCGGCTCGAGATGGAACGCGAGCTGGGCGGCATCACCGCCGCCGTCAACCGCACGCTCGGCCCCGTGCTGCTCTGGAGCGCGCGGCGCGACGCGCGCCGCTACCCCGCCGGGCGCCTGCTCGAACCGCGCACGTTCGTCGAGCGCACTGCCTGATCACGCCGAGGTCGTCACGCTGAGGATGTCATCGCGCTATCTCTTCCTCCCGCTGACGATGAAGTTCGTCATCGACGTGAAGAACGATCCGGCCTGCGCGACCGCGTGCAACTCTGCGAGCCATTGTGCGCCGTCCGCGGCGGTGACGGCGCCGGCCGCCGTCGCGCGCTGCACGATGCGCGTCAAATCATACTGCGCATCGAAGGTCGCAAAGTCGGTGTCGACCACCGTCACCGGCTCGACCGTGATGTCCAGCAGGCCGGCCTGCCGGAACAACCGCGGGAGCTGACGCCCGATCCAGCCGCCGAGAAACTGATCGCACCAGAAGTGGACGATCTGCCGCGTCACCGCACGATTGGGCACGTCGATCGTCCGGGTTTCGATGTCGCGCTCGAGCACGACCACCGTGCCGCCGCGCCGCACCACCCGAACCATCTGCGCCAGCGCGCGTTCCGGCTCTGCCAGGTGCAGGAACAGCCGCTCGGCGCGGCTGCCGTCGAACGCGGCGTCGGGAAAGTCCAGCGCGTACACGTCGGCGAGGCGGAACTCCACCGGGAGATCGACACCGGCGGAACGCTTCTTCGCTTCGGCGACCATCATCGGAGCGACGTCGAGCGCCATCACGTGGCCGTGTCCCACGAGCGCCGCCATCGCGCGTGCGTCGTCGCCGGCGCCGCAGCCGACGTCCAGCAGTCGTGAGCCCTCGCGTATCTCCAGCAGCTCGAAGCTTCGCTGGCGGGCGAACCGCATCGCCGGCTTCGCGCTCTCGTGGTCGAGGAAACGCAGCCGCGCCGACGGATCGACGCTCTGATCGACGCTGTGGAGGCCGGACGAGACTCGAGTCATGTCGTCGCGGCGGCCGAGCAGCCCGGCCTTTCGCAGCACGTCGTCGAGCCGCTGGTGCACCTGGGTGGTGGCCTGCACGAGTGGCAGGCGGACCTCCGCCGTCGCCAGCAGGCCGAGCCGCGCCATCATGTACTTCAGAGGAATCGGATTCGTGTCGAAGAAGATCGCCTGATTGAGCTCGAACAGCTCGTCGTGCAGCCGCCGCGCTTCGGCGAGGTTTCCGGCCGCGACGGCGTTGTACAGCGCCGCGACACGATCGGGCGCAAGGTTCCCGACGGCGTTCATGACGCCCGCCGCCCCCACCGCGAGCATCGGCAGGCTCAACGCCTCGAGCCCGCAGAACACCCGGAAGTCGCGACCGCAGCGCGCGAGCACCTCCGTGACGAACTCGACATCGTTCACGGCGTGCTTTATCCCGACGAGCGTTGGCAGCCGGTCGGCGATGCGCGATACCGTGTCGACCGTCACGGAGACCGCGGCGCGCCCCGGGATGTGATAGATGAGCAGCGGGAGGGCGGTCCGCTGACCAATCGCGATGAAGTACTCGACGAGTCCCTGCTGCGATGGACGGATGTAGTAGGGCGTCACGACGAGCGCCGCGTCCGCGCCGGCCTCTTCGGCTTTGGTCGTCAGCGTGAGGGTGTCGGCGTACGACTGGGAGCCGGTCGCCGCCACCACCGGCCGGCGGCCGGCGGCTGCCGCGACGGCGACGCGCACGAGCTCGACGCGTTCGTCGATAGTGAGGCTGCTCGGCTCCGCCGTCGTGCCGTTGACGAGCACGCCGTGCCCGCCGTCGGCGATCTGGCGATCGACGAGCTTCGCGAACGTGTCGAAATCGACGGCGCCGTTGCGGAACGGCGTCACGATTGGCGTGTACGATCCGCGCAGGAAATCGGGCCGCAGCGGCATCATGCCTTGCCGACCACCTCCCGGTTCGTCGAGAAGCCGCCGCTGGCGCCGAGCGCCTCCATGGGATGTTTCAGGTCTTCCTGCCACAGCAGCGATCCCATCGCGATGTTGAGCGGGCTGTCCTGAATCGTCAGCTCGTACACGCTCTCGTCGTTCGACGAGTGGTTGTGAACGGCCCACCCCGGCGCGGTGAGCATCAGGTCGCCCGACTTCCACGTGTAGCGTTTCCCGTCGACCATGCTGTGACCGCTGCCGCTGAAGAAATAGTTGATCGCCGCCGCCGTGTGACGATGCGGTTTGTCGGTGATGTTCGGCGGCCGGATGGTGATCGTGGCGAAGAAGTTGTTCGTCGTGCCGTTGGTGCGGCCGGTCGCCGGGTTGTACAGCAGATACAGCCGGCGTCCCACATACGATTGGCCGAGCGCCGCGAGCTTGTCGAGGTGCTCTTTCACGAGCGGCCACGGCCAGTGCAGCGGCGTGTGCGCCACCACCTCCGGGTTGATCAGCGTCTCGTAGGGCATCAGGTGCGCGCCCTCAGGCGTCAGCTGAAACGTGCCGAAGGGGTTCTTGGTCTGCGGCGGATGCTCTCCCTCGTCGGGATCCGATGGACCGGCGTTGGCGCTGACGCTCTCGTCCACCACGTGCACGTTCATCTTCTCGAGCAGCGCGGAATTGCTGTAGGTGAGGCGCACCTGAATCTGGTCGGTGTCATTCACGTGCTCGTAGATCGTCCACGACGGCGTGTTCCACACGTCGTACTGCCCGAACGTGATCGTCCTGCCGCCGACGATGCTCGTGCCACCGCCCTGGATGCAGAAGTTCACCTGCGACGAGTTGTGGCGGATCGGCTTGGTCCGCTCGCCAGGCTTGAGCACACACAGCGACACGGCCGTGCCCGGCGCAAGGGCATGGCCGACGCCGCTCTCGGGGTTGCTGACGAGTGACACACGCCGGCCGTTCGCCGGCGCGGGCAGCGCCGCGAGGCGCGCGACCTCCGCCTCGATCGCTTCCCTGGCGACGAGGACAGGGGCGCCCCCCTTGTGCGGCGGCTCCGTGTATCCGGTCCGATCGACAAATTCAAATGGCACGGCCCGACTCCTTTTTTAGTTTCAACGCGACCGGTACCGGGTGCGCCACCGGCCTCCCGACGCCGGCGGTTCTCGCGGCATTGTATATCTCGATGCCCAGCGACAGGTCTGAGATTCCCATCCCCAGCGATTTGAACAGCGTGAGGTCGTCCGCCGGCGTTCGCTGCTGCCGCCCGGCCACGATCGCGGAGAGCGGCCGCACGGCCTGCCACCGGTCGTCATCGGTCCCATAGAAGTCGATGAGCTCGCGCGACAGCCGCCGCGCCTGCGGCGGGCTGTCGACGACGACCCGGGTGCAGCGCGCGAGCAGATCGCGGGCGATTTCGGCGCCGCCGGGCGTGATGGCGCCCACCGCGTTGACGTGCGTACCGCGACCCACCATTTCGGCCGTGAGAAACGGCTCGCGTGCGCGCGTGACGGTCGTCACGATCGGCGCGCCGTTCACGGCGTCGGCGATTGTCGTCGCTTCGAGGACGTCGAGCCCCAGCTCCTCGCGAATCCGGGTGGCGACGCGCCTCCGTCGGTCGGCGTCGCGCCCGAAGACGCGCACACGTCTCAGCGTCCGGACCGCCGCCACGGCGGCGACCTGCGTGAGCGACTGCTTGCCGGTGCCGATGAGCGCGAGCTCGTCCGCGTTCGCGGCCGCCAGCCACTTCGTGGCGACACCCGATGCGGCGCCTGTCCGGAACTGTCCGAGCGCAAAGGCTTCGACGATCGCGGTCAGCCGGCCGGTATTCGCGTCATACAGAATCAACAGCGGCGTCGCGCCGCCGGGCGTGTGCGCCCAGGTTTTCGTGCCGACGAGGCCCGCTTCTGGAAAGGCGGCACCGATCGCGTGCAGCGTCGCGTGGCCACCGGATGTCCCCGCCCCTGCGCCGGTCGACGCCCATTCCACATGGGTCTTCGTCATGTTCGACGCGGCGCCCCGCGCTTCGGCCTGCAGACCGGCTTCGAGCGCGCGGATCGCCGCCGGCATGTCCATCAGCCGCACCACGTCGGCTTCCGTGATCCACAAGGGTGTTTCTGGCATCTGGTAATTGCGTCATCTGGTAATCGGGTAACTGGATTGGGTCATTGAGCGGGCGCCCTGCGCGCCATCGGTCAGTCGATGACCCGATTACCAGATGACCCAATTACCCAATGACCGAATTCACGTGTTCTCCAGTGGCGACGCCACCGGCGGTTTCAGCTCGAGACAGTTCACCATCAGCGCGTGCGTCACGTACCGCCCGATGAGCATCAGCACCGCGATCGCCTGCTCGTGACCGATGGAGGCGACCACCGACTCGAACTCACCCGACGTGCCGTGTCCGTTCCGGCGGAGGATCGCCAGCGTCAGCGCTTGCACGCGTCGCTCGGCGCCCGACAACTCCGGTCGCGCGGGACTGTCGGCCTCGCGATCGCGGCCCTGCCGCCTCCGCGCCTCAGGCGCTTCGGCGGGCACGGGCTGCGCTCCGTCCGGCTGCAGCGCCATGACCGCACGGATCCACGCCTCGCCGAATCCGAGCGTGAGCGACAGACGCTCGTGCTGATGGCGTTCGTAGGCGTTTCCGAGCTCGGTGGCCACCGTCAGCGCCACGGCTTCCGTGAGGCGTTCCGGGAGCGCCCGCTTCAGATCGTCAGTGAACGCCATGAACGACAGGAGCGCCGCCGGCTGGTGTGCCGCGCACGTGAAAAACTCGCCGAGGTACCCCAGACGCGCCACGCGCGGCCGCAGCATCTCGGCCACGTCGGCGCGCAGCGCGTCAGGCGATAGTCGAGGAATCATGGAGCAGGTGGCCGTAGACTTCGTCGTTGTGCTCGCCGACCTCAGGCGCGGGACGTCTGATGGACAGCCGCTGGCCGTCGACGAGCGCGAACCCGC
>DAIUEK010000023.1:0-11191 GCA_036845165.1 Vicinamibacterales bacterium
TGAAGAGGCGCGGAGGAGAAGCGGCGGTCGCGTGACCGCCGCTTCTCCCGCTTGTGCGTCCCGGCTACTCGACCGCTATTTACCGCCGCCGGTCTTCGCGGGCGTCGCGGGCGCCGACGGCTGACCGTTGTACGTGATCTTCGCCCCTGCGCCGGGGAAGTAGTGGGCGTAGGTGCCCTTGGCGGCGCTATCCAGCACCTTGAAGGCGTAGTCGCCGGGCTTCTGCGCATAGTCCTTCAGATAGTCCCCCGGCGCATTGATGCCCGGCACTTCGGGAATCCAGTCCTCCGTGAGGAGGTAGTTCGGATCGCCGTAGCGAGACGCCAGGGCCCGCACCTCGGGATTGTCGAGACTCGTCATGTGGCCCTTGTCGAGCAGGTTCACCCACTTATTGGCGTTGCGCAGCCGGACCTTGTAGGTCGTGAAGTAGGTCTGCGTATGCCAGCCATGGTCGAACGCGACGTTGTGTTCCTCGGTGAACTCCCGCCACTTCTTGGATTCGGTCGGCGCATCCGGATCGTGCCAGAGGCGGATGCCCAGGCCCCAGTGAATGACGCCGGACCGGACGCGCTCCGGGCTGGTGTTGCCTGTTTCCGCCATCACGCCAGGGTGCCGGAAGCTCTTGGGATGCGATCCAAACGCGATCTCATACAGATACCAGTAACCGGGGTGGTCGTGGTACGGGAACGTCAAGTCGCCTTTCAGGCCCGGATACTGCAGGAATTCCTTCAGCGCCGCGCCCTGGGCGCCGCCCCCTTTCACGTCCGAGATGAACCCGTTCTTGAAGAACACCTCCCAGCGGGGGAAGAAGCCGCCGTGCCCCTGCGTGCCCGCGAGGACTCCCTCGATCAGCGCAATCGGCTCGCGTGCAAGCCACTTGGCCTGGAACGCCGGATAGTTCACGAACGAGTACCCGAAGCGGCCCGTCGCCTGGTTCGGGAACATGTAGAGATGGCCGCGCTGATACGCGCCGGCGGCCCACCGCTGGGCCATCTCTTCGGTGATGTCCGCGTGGAGGTTCGTGCCTTCCGGGTCAGTGATCTCGACCCGGTCGATGTAGACCAGCGGCTCCAGCAGCTGCTCTTCAGCCAGCTGCCACACGTCGCCCGGATAGGTCGACATCTGGCTCTGGAGGTCGTAAACGTTGTCCTGAATGAACGTGCCCAGGAACTTGTTCTGCATCGGATACAGCTGCCGGCGGAGGCCGGTGCTGCCGCCGGCGCCCCAGTACACGCCGCGGACGTCGGGATGCTTGGTCAGGAAGTCCTTGATCGCGTCACCGACCGCGAACCGGGCCTTGTAATCCCCGCCGGCAGACGTCGTCTGACCGGTGTCGGCGTCGGCACCTTCCCCCTTGGGCTTCTGCCCACTCACCTGGAGGACCGTGACGCCGCTCTTGCCGGGAAACAGCGCGGCAAAGGTCTGTGGATCTTTCTTCTTCAGCCAAGCCGCGGGTTCAGCCGGATTCGGGAACTGTCCGGTGATCCAGGACGTGGCCTGGTAAACGCCCGCCTCCTTGATGTCCTGTCCGTCCGCGCGGCTGGCGCGGTCGGCATCGGCCTGTGCTTTCGTGATCCCCTTCAACTCGTACGAGTACTTGAAGTAGGGCGTCACCTTGCGCTCCACGAGCGCACGCTTGATGGCCTCGATGACCATCGGGTCGCCCTTGTCGGCCACCACGATGAAGACCTTCTCACCCGGCTGCAGGATGCCCAGGCCCTTGCCCTGGAGGCCGGACTGATTCCGGACGAGGGCGCGGGCCGCCGGCATCAGTTCGTCGGCCGACTTGGGTGTCTTGAAATAGGACGGCCACCGCGGTGCCGGGAACTTCTCTCCGGCCGCCGGGCCGATCTGCGCGCCTGACGCCGCAGTCCCGGACTCGGACGCGGCCGGGGTCGCCTTCCGGCACGCGCTCAGGGCCACCGCTACAGTGCACACGCCCAGCATCCACAGCCGCGCCGTCTTCGGTCGGTTCATCATTTACGTGCTCCTTCAGAGCCTCTGCCGTCCCACGACCATTGGTCTAACCTTTGCCGGCGAGGTGTAACACACCCGGTCCCGCCGGGTCAACTCCCCCACCGGCTTCTGTCACCCCCACCGGCTTCGAGCTGTCTAATACCGCGCCGTCATCCAGTGCTGCACGTAGTCGAAGAAGTTTTTCACGCTGTTGGAGTACTGTCCGGGCGTGCGCTCGCACGCCGTGCACGGCCGGATGCCGTGCGTGGCGCCTTCGATGACGACGAAGTCCTTGTCCTTGCTGGCCGCCACGTCGAAGTGAATCTCGTTGTCGCGGATGAAGTAGTGCGCGCCCATCGCGGTGATGAGGAGCGGCACCGAGATGTTCTTGAGCGCGCACGGCGTCGAGTTGTTGCTCGAGCACCAGTCGATATCGTCCATCGAGTCCTTCGCCCGGATGGCGTTCGCGCTCAGGAACGAGCGGATGGTCAGCAGGCGCGTGCCGGTGCTGAAGGCGGCGTTCAGCGCCTCCGACCCGCGGCCGACCGGCCGGACGCTCTCGACGATCTGCGTGACGATGGAACCGTCGTTCTTGATGAGCTTGCGCGGCTGCTTCGTCGAATGGTGCACGCTGGGATCGATCTCCATGAGCCGCGCCCCCTCCCCCCGGATGATCGGGAAGACGTCGTCGTCGGGATAGGGGTCGGTGCCGGCCTTCATGGCGGCGAGGCGCGCGCGCGCGGCGTCGATCAGCCGGTTCATCCGCGCGGCCTGCGCCGCGAAGTATTTCAGCCTGAAGGCGTCCGAATAGTGCGGGGCCTTCGGGTCGTAGCCGTTCGCCGGATTGAACGGATCGAGCGCGGGGTCGATCTTGCGCGGGTCGTGCTCGTCGAGCACGGCGGCGTTGATGCTGCGCAGCCCGTTCACCGAGACGCCCGGATGCGCGTCGACGAGGATCAGTCCGTCAGCCTTCGGCAGGCCCGCCAGGTTGTTGCCGCACTCCACGAGCTTGTTGGGCCCCTGGCAGTACGCGGGCCCCGTCTCCGCGACCGCCTGGTAGAAACTCATGGCCGGCCCACCGCCGCTGTGCCCGAAGAGGATCACCTTCGTGATGCCGGGCTGGCGTCGCAGGAACTCGATCCCGGATTTCACGTCGAGCGCGTTGTCCTCGAAGTTGACCGCCGCTTCGTTGTTATCCGACCGCGGGTTCATGGCCAGCACCAGGAAGCCGCGCCTGGCGAGCTCGGTCGTGGCGATGTGCGACAGGAAATTGCCCGTGCGATGGATCAACAGCACCGCAACGTGGGGCGCCGGTCCCGAGTCGGGCTTGTAGAGGGCGCCCTTTACGGCGCCGGGGGTGAACGAAATGTAGAGGGGGTTGCTCTGAGCGAAGGCCGGCGTCGCGGCGCCCAGGATCGCCGCGACGAGCGCGGCGAGCGCGCGCCTCAAGCGCCGACGCCGGCGGGGGCGTCAGCCGTGAGGAACAGGCCGTCGCGCATGGAGTAGACCGTCGGGAACACTTCGACGGTTTTCGAGTCGTGGCTGACCATGATGACCGTCTTGCCGTACTCGGTTGCCAGCGATTTGAGCAGGGTGGCGATCGCCACGGCGTTGGTCGAATCGAGGTTCCCCGTCGGCTCGTCCGCCAGGATGAGCGCGGGATCGTTCGCGAGCGCCAGCGCCACGCCGACGCGCTGTTGCTCGCCGCCGCTCAGTTCCTCCGGACGCTTCTCCCCTTTGGCTTCGAGTCCGACGAGCCCCAGCAGCCGGCGGGCGCGCGTCCGGCACTCCTCTTCAGGCGTCCCCGCCATCACCATGGGGAGTTCGAGATTTTCGAAGGCGGTGATGCTCGGAATGAGGTTGAAGAACTGGAACACGAACCCGACGCGGCGCAGCCGGTGCGTCTCGAGCGCCCGTTCGTTCATCGCGGTCAGGTCCTGTCCGTCAATCAGGATATGGCCTGTGGTCGGCCTGTCGACGCCGCCGAGCAGATTCAGCAGCGTGGTCTTGCCGCAGCCGCTCGGCCCCATGATCGCCACGGCGTCCCCTTTGCGCACCTCCCAGGAGCTCTCGCGAAGCGCGTGCACGTCTCCAGCGGCCATCGTGTAGCGCTTGCTCACGCCCTTCACGGTGACGCCGAGCCCCTCGTTCTTGAAGAGATTGTCCTTGGAGAGATTGTCGTTACCCATTCAGCCTCTGCCCTCTTCCGTGTAATCTGCGCGTCCTGCCATCCGGCGCGTGCCCCTGCTCACGCGCCCTGCATGGATCTGTGTGCGGTGTGCCGGTAGACCCACCAACTGAAGCCTGACGCCACTCCGACCAGCAGGAACACCAGCAGCAAGGCGATCCAGGCCGTGAGCACGGAGACGACGAGACGGGTGGGCAGCAACTGCACGACGGTGTGGATCTCGCGCAGCTTCCAGACGTAATTGGCGAGGCCGAAGCCCGCCAGCGCCGCCGAGATCGCGCCGAGCGCGAGCCCCACGAGCGCGGGGGACAACAGCATCGCCAGGACAAACCGCCACATCGCCACGGGGGAGGCGCCGCGAATGCGGAGCAGCGCGAGCGTGCGGCGATCTTCGCTGTAATTCGCCATCGCGATCGCCAGAATGGCCACGAGGGCGAGGAGCAGCCCGCCGATCAGATAGATCCGCATGTTGGCCAGGGCGAGCGAGATGTACATGTCGCTGCCGACCTTGGCGATTTCCTGCGTCAGGCTGTGAATCTCGAGCGGGGGAAACGGCGTCGCCTTCGCCAGCGCCTTCGGGAAGGCGATCGGATCCACCGACGGGTCGGCCTTGAGGAGCACGATGACGCGCGGCAGCAGGATCTGGAGCGGCTTGAGCTTGGGGTTGTCGATCCCCGTCGTCAGATAGGCATTCGTGCTGAACAGGTAATTCAGGTAGTCGATGCGCGCCTGCACGAAGCCCTGCCGATCGTTCACGCTCTTGGGCGGAATGCCGGGCAGGAACGCCAGGATGCCGGCCGTGTCCGCCCCCGTCGCGCGGCGTTCCGCGTCGAGGCCGAGGAGGATGGGCGTGCCCGGGTTGAGCCGCCAGAAGTCCGCCACCGGCGGCGACACCGCCACCTCCCCGTTGCTGGTGCGCGCCATGATCTCGTTGAACGGCGCGCTCAGCCCGACGTTTGGCTCGGCGTAGACGGTCGCGCGGTAGGTCTCCGGGTTCCCGAGCAGAAAGAGCGGCACGCCGCGCAAACCGTATCCCGGAAGGTAAAACGTCGGCAGCACGGACTCGACCATGTACGTCGCGTCGCGGACGCCGTCCACGCGCCGCAGCGACGCGAGCAGCTTGTCGATCTCCGGCTTGATGGCGGCCAGCTGCGTCTCTGCCGGCCCGCTCAGCCGATCGACGTCGATCAGGTCGGGCGCGTTGAACAGCATCTGCCAGTCGGTGCCGATCTGCACCTTCGCGCCACGCACGGCTTTGTCCTCGAACGAGCGGCTGGTCACAATCGGATAGAGGCTCACGCTCGACATGAGGGCGACGATCAGCAGGAACGCCATGGTCCGGTGCGGCTTTGCGGACATGTGCCGCAGGGCGAAACGGCCCAGGACGCCGCCGATGGGCGTGAGCACCGGCGCCATCACGTGCTGAATGCGCTCGCGCTTCGAGGCCAGCAGCGTCGCGACGCCGTAGAGAAACAGCGGGAGTCCGAGGAAGTCGAGCAGCCGATCGCCGATCCGGAACCAGCCGACCCCCGGCACGTCCGACAGCGCGAAATCGAAGATCCAGCCAGACAGCACGTAGACGCCCAGGATGATGGAGATCACCTGCGCAGGGCCGAACCTCAGGGAGGCGTTCACCGCTTCCGAACCCGAGACGCGCACCGAGGCCTCGAGCGGCGAGATCGTGGTGGCGTACTTCACGAGCCGCCGGCTCACCACGAGGGCGAGGACCACGGAGATCAGGAGGAACGCGCCAAAGATGGCGAGCTGGCGCCCGTCGAGCAGCACGTCCAGCGGGAGCCGGCCACGCTCGTAGATGAGCAACGGGAGCACCGAGCCGGCCGCCAGTCCCAGGAGGCCGCCGCCGACGCCGCCGACCGATACGCTAATCAGGAGCGCCCGTCCCAGCAACTGCCCGGAAATGCCGCGCAGCCGCATGAGGCCCAGGGTGCGGCGCTCGTTCAGCATCAGCAAGCCGGCGAGGTTGGCGGCCAGCACCCACGCCATCCAGAGGAGCGGCAGGGCGACCAGGAGCGACACGACGCCGATCAGGCGGGCGATGTTCTGCATCCGCTCGAGCAGCACCTCGGTCGTACTGTCCACGACGAAGCTCGTGGGACCAAACTTGTCGTCGTCGTCACCGACCTCGCCCGTGTCATGACTGTGCGACGGCTGGCCGGTGAAAATCTTCTTGGGCGCCGGGGCGGTCTCGATGGCGCCGTGGTGCAGCCGGGTATTGACCGCCTGCACGCGCGCGAGCGACCCGGGAATGTCCCAGCCCGAGATCAGGGCGGGCCGGTCGATGCGCGCGACGTACACCACCTCAGGCGCGTACTCCGCCATCTGGATGTGCCCGGCATCTTCGTTGCCGACGCCGAGCACCTCGTCCGGGACAAATCCGGTCGCCACCTGATCGAACTTCGTGAGGATGTCCCAGTCGTAGGGCATCAGGAGGATCGCCCCGATGTAGGGGATGTAGCTGACCGATCCCGTCTGGTCCATGAGCCAGCGGTTCAGGTCGTCCCGATCGAGGCGAACCACCGACCGGATCGGCGTGGTGAACAAGAACCGCGGCTGCTCGGCGACGTGCACCTGTAGCGTGAAGTCTTTCGCGCCCTGCAACGCGAGAAAGGCTTTCCCCATCGCGTACTCGGGACCGACCAGCGCGAGCACCGCGCCGCGCTCGCCGCTCGGCCCGCCCCGCGCGAGCGCGAATCCAAGCGCCGGCGGCAGGATGGAGGGGTCGGACGCCGCCAGCAGGCACAGCCAGGGCGTGGTAAACGGCTTGCGATCGACCTGCGCTTCGACCTCTCCCCCTTCGGGGAACCGCGCCCGCAGGAACGCCAGCGTTTCGACCTTCGTCACGCCCGGCGTCTTCCTGACGTGCTCCTGCAGCGTGCGATCGCCGTTGACGGCGCCCAGCTGATAGACGGCAAGATCCCACGGGATCCGCTTCAGCTGGTCGTCAACGTAGACCTTGAGCGCATAACGCGAGGTGATGTTGACCGTGGCCAGCAGCGCGCCGACCATGAACGTGACCAGTCCGAACGTCAGCATGGTTCGGCGGCCGAGAATGGTGAGAAGGCGTCGAATCATCGTGATGCTGCGGCTGGCTTTCTAAAGAGTTCCGGTTTCAGGAACGTGAACAGACCATTCCAGACGGCGTCGGGCGCAATCACCTCGCCGTCTTTCGCATTGAACGTCACGCCGGCCGGGTGCACGATGCCCGTCGAGCGTCCCTTGATGAGCGAGTGGGGCGGCACATCCCCGTCGTCTCCCTCATCGTTCCAGATCCCGATGAACCCTTCGGTGCCGGTGTTCCAGGGCGAGGGCAGATCGACGTCGGCCGCGAGCCCCTCGCGCGGCTTGTCGATGTTATAGGGCGGCAGGTACTCGTTGTTGATCGCCGCCACGAAGATCCGCCCGGTCGCCGGGTCGAGCCCGATCTGCCGCAGACGCGTGATCCCCGTTTTCGGTCCGGCGATCACCCGCCGCGGCGCGACGTCTCCCTCATCGGTCCGCCCGAATATCAGGAGGCCGGTGACCCCGCCCGGCAGGCGCGAATACGTCGATACGACGAGCAGGTCGCGCACGGGATCGACGGAGATGCCGACCACCTGCAGCAGCTTGGTCTTCGGCCCCTGGATGGTGCGCAGCGGCTTGGCATCACCGTCGGCGTCGCGGCGGTACACCAGCACGCGGCGATCGCCCGGATCCCCCACGAACAACTCGTTGTTCTTCTCGTCGACCGCCACGGTTTCCGGCCGCGACAGCCCACTCCGGGCTCCCTGAATCGTGCGTACCGGCGCTTCCTCTCCAGTGGCGCCGCCGCGGAAAATCACCACCGCGGCCGCCAGCGGGTTGGGTGCAATGATCTCGTCGTTCGTCGTGTCATACGCGATCCCATGCGTCGTCCGGCTGAGATGCGTCAGTTGCCCCTGGATCACTCGGGCGGGTGCGACGTTTCCATTTGCCAGCCTGGCAAATGCCGCAATGCGCGGCTGGCTGACTCAATTGGGCACCAGGATTTCCTGGCGCTTCGTGTCGTACGCCACCGAGTACGGATTGCCGAAGCCGCTCGTCTCCCTGCCGGCCGGCGCGTTCCGAAGGATGCGGCGGGGCGCGACGTTGCCGGCGGCGAGCCGCGGGAACACGAGCGCCGTGTGATCGCCGAAGTTGGCGACCCAGATCTCGTCCTTGGCGATGGCCACGCCCATCGGTCCCTTGATCCCGGTCGCCGCGCCGCGGATGACGCGCTTGGGCTGCACGTTCCCGTTCGCCGTCCTCGCAAACACGAGCACCGAGTTGTCGCCGTTGTTCGCGACGACGATCTCGTTGTTCACCTCATCGACGGCGACACCCATCGGCCAGTCGATCTGGCTCACTGGACCGGTAATCGTCCGCAGCGGCGCCACGTCCCCCTTCGCATCGCCGTCGTAGACCGTCAGGGACGAGGCCACAAAGCGGCCCCGCGCGGTTTCGCTGAAGGCGTTGCCCGTGCGCTCCTGGCGGGACTCGCGGGCGTCGTAGGCCGTGTAGGACGTGATCAGCTCGCCGGGCCGGAAATTGCCGTGGTTCGCGACGAACACTTCGTTGTGCGTTTCGTCGAAATAAATGCCGTGAGGATCCGCCATCTCCGTGTGCGGACCGCGCACCGAACGTACGGGGGCGTCGAATCTCTGCGCATCGCGCCGGAACACGACATACATGTTCGGCGTCTGCACCGACAGCGCGATCTCGTCGTTCTTCTTGTTGAACGCGATGCCCCACGACTGATGGGGCACGTACAGCAGCCGCTTGGGCTTCAGGTTGCCGCGCGCGTCGTAGTCGAAGACCACCATCCGGTCCTCGACGTCGTTGTTCACCGTGAAGAGCTCGCGGTGCGCCGGATCCATCGCGACGCCCGCGATGTAGCCGATCCCCGTGTCGGGCCCCATGATCTGTTGCAGCGGCGTGGCCGGCTGCTTCGTCGTCAGGCTGCCATCCGTGCGGTTGTAGAGCAGCAGACTCTTCCGGTTGGTGTCGCTCATCATCACGAGGTCGTTGACGGTGTCCACGACCACCCCGTTGAAGCTCGGGTACGGATCGAGCACCATGCGCACGGGCGGGAGATCGCCGCCGGCGGCGTCGCTGTTCGCCGGCACGGCGAGGCGCTTCGCCTGGGCCGCCGCGGCCGACGCGGGTGTCTGCTCCTGGCCATCCCCGTCGAGCGGCGGCATCGTGCAGGTCGAGTCGGTCTCGGCGGCCGCCTGCGTCTGCGCCACGAACATCTGCTCGATCGACGCGCCCCGGCCGTGCGGCAGCGCGAGCAGCAGCAGGCCGGTGACCGCCGCGAACATGCTCAGGAAGAAATGTCGCATATCAGTGACCGCCCCCCACTGGCGTCTTGGGATAGAAGTGCTCGTAGGTCCCGGCCAGCACCTTGTCGATGACGCGCTTCACCGTTTTCCACGGATCGGGTGCGTAGTCAGTCATGTAGTTGCCCGGCGCGTTAATGCCGGGGATCTCCGGGCGCCAGTCTTCGGCAAGCAGCTCGTTCGGATCGCCGTAGCGCGACGCCAGCGCGCGCACCTCCGGGTTGTCCAGGCTCGTCATCCGGCCTTTGTCGAGCAGGGTGACCCAGCGGTCGGCGTTCCGCAGATGCACTTTGTACGTCGTGAAATAGGTGTGCGTGTGGAAGCCGTGATCCCGGGGCATATTGTATTGCTTCGTGAAATCGAGCAGCTTCTGCGACTGCGCCTGCACGCCCGGATCGTGGTGAATGGTGATGCCGAGCCCCCAGTGAATCACGCCGGCGCGCAGCCGCTCGGGAATGACCGTGCCGTCCTCGAGTCCCTGCGGGTTCCGAAAGGCCTTCGGATTCGTGCCGAACGCGATTTCGTACAGGTACCAGTAGCCTTTGTGCTCCGGGTTATGGAACGGGTAGACCAGGTCGTTGATGCCCGGAATGTGCATGAACTCGCGCAGCGCGTCGCCGACGATTCCGCCCCCTTTGACTTCACTCACGTAGCCGTTGTCGGTGAAGTGGACTTCCCATCGCGGGAAGAACCCGGTGTGGTTCGTCGTCCCCGCGATGACCCCGTGGATGATGGCGAGCGGCTCGCGCGGCAGCCATTCCTTCTGGAACGCCGGGTAGTCGACGACCGAGTAGCCGAACCGCCCCGTCGCCTGGTTCGGGAACATGTACAGATGCCCCCGCTGGTAGACCCCGCGCGCCCAGTGGCTGGCCTGCTCTTCATTGATG
Source organism: Vicinamibacterales bacterium (assembly GCA_036845165.1). Lineage (GTDB taxonomy): Bacteria > Acidobacteriota > Vicinamibacteria > Vicinamibacterales > 2-12-FULL-66-21 > JAICSD01. Next base: position 10,386 of record DAIUEK010000023.1, read on the forward strand.
TCGGCCCAGACGTCGGTCCCTTCGGGGTCCTTGGCCGTGATCTTGTCCACGTGCACCAGCGGCTCCATGAGCTGATCCTCGGCCAGCTGCCAGACGTCGCCGGGATACGTGCCGAGCGCGCTCATCACGTCCCAGCGATTGTCGACGAGGAACAGCCCGAGGAACTTGTTTTCCATCGGATGAAGATTGCGGCGCAGGAAGGTCCCGCCGCCCTTCCCCCAGAAAATGCCCCGGACTTCCGGGTGCTTCGTGAGATAGCCTTGGATCCCCTTGCCCAGGTTCGGCAGCAGCAGCTTCTGCTGCACCTCCCGGAGCTTCGGCGACAGCTCCCGGCTCTTCGGAAACAGCTTGTCGTACAGATCCGGGCGGCGCCCCTTCAGCCAGGTCTTGACCGCGTCGGGGTCCGGAAAGTTCGACTCGACCCAGGTCGCCGCCTCCATGTAGCCCTGCTCGGACGTGTAGGACCGGCGGATCTTGTGGTACTCGAGCGCGTCCTCCTTGCTGACGCCGACCATCTCGTACTCGGGCACGACGTTGACCTTCACGCCGCGCTCCTCCATGGCGCGCTTGACGGCCTCGACGATCAGCGGCTCGGCGGCGGGGGTCGTCACGAACGTGACGGTCTCGCCCGCCGTCGCGATGCCCAGCCCCGCGCCCTGGAATCCGGTCTTGTTGCGCACGAGCGGCCGCACGTGCGGGAGGATCTCCTCGATCGTGGAGACCGGTTTGAGGTACGACGGGTACCGCGGTTCCGGATACTGAACCGCGGCGTCGGTCGTGGTCGGAGCCGACGACTTCGCGCCGCC
>DAIUEK010000024.1:0-2129 GCA_036845165.1 Vicinamibacterales bacterium
CGAAGCACGACGCTGTGTCGGAGGCAGCCGCGGAACATGCCGACAGCGTCTGAGCCCCGAATCGAGGACCAGCACGATCGTTCGCGATGCTCGCCTTCGCCCTGAGCGCAGCCATGCTGCTGGAGGGGTTCCTCCCCAGCCACCTGCCGAGGCCCGCAGCCCCCGGCCCGACAAGCATCGCTCCCGAGCCCCCTGCCTCAGCCCACGGCCTACCGCCCCTGATTTCCGGCTTTTTCGGGTTATAATGACGGGTTCCTGCCCATGCAGAGGGACGGACCGTGACGATGCAATTCGACCTCAGGCAGCTTGGACGGCAGAAGGGCGGCTCGCTCAGGGACGAGCACGTCGACCGGACGTTCGAGCCGTCCGCGTTCGCGGCTTCCGTGGTGGAGGACGAGGAATACACGGTGGTGGCTCCCGTCCACCTGGCGCTGGACGTCCACAAGGACGGCGACGCCTGTCGCGTGACCGGCCGCGTAGAGACCCGGCTGCTGCTGGAATGCGGGCGGTGTCTCGAGCCGTTCGAGTTCGCGGTTGACAGCCCGTTCGAGCTCCGATACGTGCCGGAGATCGAGCCCGGCGTCGAAGGGGAAGAGCGGGAAGTCGCCGAAGACGATTTGACGACCGCCTTCTACAAGGCGGACTCGATCGATCTCGGCGAGCTGATGCACGAACAGTTCGTGCTCGCGCTGCCGATGAAGCCGTTGTGCGCCGAGACGTGCAAGGGGCTGTGCGTGCACTGCGGCACGAATCTGAATAAGGGGACCTGCGACTGCGCGCCACAGTGGACCGATCCACGACTGGCCGCGCTCAAGGGTCTGATCAAGGACTAGCGGCAAGCGAGCGCCGGAGGGGAGCCCGAAGGGCCGTAACCCTTCGACAGGCTCAGGGTCGTCCCGAGCATCGTCGAGGGACGAGCGCGCAGTGAGGTGGGGAACGTTAAAGGGGCCCCACCGAACGAAGTGATAAAAGGAGATCTGGAACGTCATGCCGAATCCAAAACGCCGGCACTCGAAGACCCGGACCGCGAAGCGCCGCACGCACGATGCCCTGAAGCCGGTCGGCAGCAGCGAGTGTCCGCAGTGCCACGAAGCGAAGCTCCCGCACCAGGTGTGCGCCGCCTGCGGCCACTACCGCGGACGCCAGGTCAAGGCGGTGGAAGAGTAGTTTCCAGTTTCCAGCCTCCAGCTCACAGCAAAGGCACTGGAAGCTGGCAACGGGCAACTGGCAACTGACATGCGTATCGCGATCGACGCCATGGGCGGCGACGCCGGGCCGTCCGTTATCGTCGATGGGGCGCTCGTCGCGGCGCGTCACCTCCAGATCGGGCTTCTCCTCGTGGGGGACGCCACGGCCATAGAGCACGAGTTGGCCCGCCACCCGGTGGCCAGAGTGTTCCGCCGTATCGACGTCCAGATCGTCGACGCGCCCGATCGCGTCGAGATGTCGGAAAGCCCCGCGCAGGCCCTGCGGCGCAAGCCGCGCGCCTCCATCAAGGTCGCCGCCGAGGCGGTGCGCGACGGCGCCGCGGACGCGCTGTTCAGCGCCGGCCACACCGGCGCCTCCGTCATGGCCGCACACGCGGCCTTCGGGCTGCTCCCGGGGGTCGACCGTCCCGCGCTCGCCACCATCATCCCCACGCGCCGCGCGCCTGCCGTGCTCCTCGACGCCGGCGCGACCGTCGGCTGCCGTCCGCCTCACCTCGTCCAGTTCGCCGTCATGGGATCGGCGTACGCGCGCATCGCGCTCGGACTCGACGCCCCACGCGTCGGGTTGCTGTCGGTCGGTGAAGAAGAGACCAAGGGGAACGAGCTGACGCGCGAAGCGCATCAGCTCCTGAAGGCCGCGCCGGTCACCTTCATCGGCAACGTCGAAGGGCGCGACGTCTACGCCGGTGAAGCGGACGTCATCGTCTGCGACGGGTTCACCGGCAACGTCACGCTGAAGCTGAGCGAAGGACTCGTCGAAACGGTCCAGGCGCTGCTGCACGACGAGCTCTCCGCCACGTTCGGCGGGCGCGTCGGCTACGTGCTCTCCCGCCAGGCGTTCCGCCGATTCCGCCGTCGCGTGGACTATTCCGAGTACGGCGGCGCCCCGCTCCTCGGCCTCAACGGCCTCTGCATCGTCGG
>DAIUEK010000024.1:2229-5295 GCA_036845165.1 Vicinamibacterales bacterium
CTGGCGATGTCGCGCGGCCTGCGGCCGCAGTTTGCCGCGGGGCACAGCCTCGGCGAGTATTCGGCGCATGTCGCGGCCGGTACGCTATCCTTCGCGGATGCGCTGCGCACGGTGAGGCGCCGCGGGCGATACATGCAGGAAGCGGTGCCGGTGGGCGAGGGCGCGATGGCGGCCATTCTGGGGCTCGACGCCGAAGGTGTCGCCCAGGCGTGCGCCGAGGCGGCCGACGGGCAGATTGTCACACCGGCGAACCTCAATGCTCCCGGACAAATCGTGATTGCCGGCCACACGCAAGCCGTGGCGCGCGCGGGGGAACGCGCGAAGGCGCTCGGAGCCAGGCGCGCGATTCCGCTCGCCGTGAGCGCCCCCTTCCACTGCCCGCTCATGAAGCCGGCCGAGGATCGTCTCGCGCCGGAACTGCGAGCGCTGGCCACCCACGATCCGTCGTTTCCCGTCGTCGCCAACGTCGACGCGCAACCGAAACGGACCGCGGCGGAGGCGGTCGAGGCGCTCGTGCGCCAGGTCTCGTCCCCCGTCCGCTGGGAGGACGTCGTGCGGCGGCTCATCGCGGACGGCGCGACGACCTTCGTCGAGCTCGGCCCGGGCTCGGTGCTGGCGGGACTGATAAAGAAGATCGATCGCAGTGTCACCGTATTCAGTGTCGAGGATGAAGCCGGCCTGACAGCCATGGAAGCAACTTTGAACGCTGAACGCTGAACGGTGAACGCTGAAGCCCTGAATCTTGGACCTTTTGAACCTTGAACCTTGAACCGTTGACGATATGATCGACCTGACAGGACGCGTAGCGTTGGTCACCGGGGCGTCTCGCGGCATCGGCCGCGCCATCGCCACGAAGCTGGCCGCGCAGGGGGCCACCGTCGTCGCTGCCGCGCGCGGCGACCACGCGGCGGCCACCGTCGACGCGATCCGGACGGCCGGGGGAACGGCTGACGTCGTGTCGCTGGACGTCAGCGACGCGGCCGCGATCGAGGCGGTCGTGGCCGGCACGCTCGCACGCCACGCCCGCATCGATATCCTGGTGAACAATGCCGGGATCACGAAGGATCAGTTGCTGCTGCGCATGAGGCGCGAAGAGTGGGACGCGGTCATCGCGACGAACCTGACGGGGGCGTTCGCCCTGACGCAGGCGGTCCTGAAGCCGATGATTCGCCAGAAGAGCGGGCGCATCGTCTGCATCAGTTCGGTGGTGGGGCAGAGCGGGAACGCCGGGCAGGCGAACTACGCGGCCTCCAAGGCGGGCCTCATCGGGTTCGCCAAGTCGATCGCCCAGGAAGTGGGGTCCCGCAACATCACGGTGAACGTGGTGGCGCCGGGGCTGATTGAAACGGACATGACGCGCGCGATGACCGAGAACGCGCGCGAGGAGTGGGCCTCGAAGATCCCGCTCAAGCGGCTGGGCACGCCGGACGACGTCGCCGCGGCGGTGTGCTTCCTCGCATCGCACGAGGCGTCGTATATTACAGGGCAGGTGCTCGCCGTCAACGGCGGCATGTATATGTAGGCCGGGGCTTGGGACGTGAACGTAGGCCGGGTCTTGAGACCCGGCGATAGTGGAGGGGTGAATGGCAGTAGCAGACAAGGTGAAGAGCATCATCGTCGAGCAGCTCGGGGTCGACGAAGAAGAAGTGACGCCGGATGCGTCGTTCGTGGATGACCTCGGTGCCGACTCGCTCGACACCGTCGAGCTCGTGATGGCGCTCGAGGAGGAGTTCGGGATCGAGATCCCGGACGAGGACGCCGAGAAGATCACGCGCGTCAAGGAAGCCGTCGAGTACATCGAGTCCCACGCCAAATCAAAGAAATGACGGGCGGCAGGCGCGTTGTGGTGACGGGCGTCGGGATGGTGTCCCCGCTCGCCATCGGAACGCAGGCAAACTGGGAGGCGCTCCTCGCGGGGAAGAGCGGCATCGGGCCGATCACGCGGTTCGACCCGTCGCTGTACTCGGCGCGGATCGCGGGCGAGGTCAAGCACTTCGACCCGCTGCAGTTCGTCGACAAGAAAGATGTCAAGAAGATGGACATCTTCATCCAGTTCGCGCTCGCCGCCTCGCAATTCGCGGTGGATGATGCGCGGCTGGAGGTGACGCCGGAGATTGCCGATCACGTCGGCGTCTACATCGCGTCCGGGATCGGCGGCTTCCAGACGATCGAGCGTGAGCATGTCGAGCTCATGAAGGGCGGCCCGCGCCGCATCTCGCCGTTTTTCATCCCCGCCTCCATCATCAATCTCGCGGCCGGCCAGGTGTCCATCCGCTTCAACGCGCGCGGTCCGAACCTCGCCACGTGCACCGCGTGCACCGCATCGGCGCACGCGATCGGGGAGTCCTACGAGATCATCCGCCGCGGCGACGCGGACATCATGATCGCCGGCGGCTCCGAGGCGTGCATCACCCCGATGGGGGTCGGCGGCTTCGCCGCCATGCGCGCCCTCTCGACGCGCAACGACGATCCGCAGCGCGCCAGCCGGCCGTTCGACAAGGACCGCGACGGCTTCGTCATGGGCGAAGGATCCGGCATCTGCATTCTCGAGACCCTCGATTCCGCGACGCGCCGCGGGGCGTCGATCTACGCCGAGCTCGTCGGCTACGGCCTGACGTCTGACGCGTATCACCTCACCGGCCAGCCCGTGGACGCGCACGGCGCGGTCCGCTCCATGACGATGGCGCTGAAGAAGGCGGGGATCGGGCCGTCGCAGGTGGACTACATCAACGCGCACGGGACCTCGACGCCGATCAACGACCCGACCGAGACGTTCGCGGTGAAGACGCTGTTCGGCGACCACGCCTACACGCTCGCGATGTCGTCGACGAAGTCGATGACGGGGCACCTGCTCGGCGCCGCGGGCGGGCTCGAGGCGGGCATCACCGCGCTCGCGATCAGGCACCAGATTGCGCCGCCGACGATCAACCTCGACTCGCCGGATCCAGCCTGCGACCTCGATTACGTGCCCCACACGCCGCGCCCGATGGCCATCCGCTACGCGCTGTCGAACTCGTTCGGCTTCGGCGGGACCAACGCCACGCTGTTGATGAAGAAATATGAGGA
>DAIUEK010000024.1:5395-9191 GCA_036845165.1 Vicinamibacterales bacterium
TGTATCAAGCAGGTCGTGACGCGCGAGTGGCAGCTCCGCGTGAACGATCAGAAGACCTGGATCCGCGATCAGGACGCCGGTTTCGAGTTGAACGAGCCGGACGCCTATGCGCTGGAAGAAGCGCTGCGCCTCAAGGAAAAGCAGGGCGGGGAAGTGATCGTCTGTTCGGCCGGCCCGGCGCGGGCGACGCAGGTCATCCGCGAAGCGCTGGCGCGCGGCGCGGACCGCGCCATCCACGTCGAGTCGGACGCGCTGGCCACCGCCCCGGCCAGCGCAATCGCAGATGCGCTGGCCGAGGCTATTAGAGTCGAGCAGGTCGATCTCGTCCTGACGGGATTGCAGTCCGACGATCAGGGCTTCGGCCAGGTCGGTGTGGTGCTGGCCGAGAAGCTCGGGATGCCGCACGCCACCCTCATCATGGAAGTGCAGAAGTCGAATGGTGGCCTGCGCGTGAAGCGCGAGCTCGAGGGGGGCTGGTTTCAGTGGGTCGAGCTGCCGCTCCCCGCGCTCCTGACGATCCAGAGCGGCATCAACCAGCTGCGCTACGCGACGCTCAAAGGGATCATGGCGGCGAAGAAGAAAGAGATCAGGAAAGTCACGCCGGCCGCCGCGGCCCCGCCGATGCAGCGCATCACCGGCATCTACTTCCCCGAGAAGGGCAAGAAGACCCAGATCATGCAGGGCGCCCCCGCCGAGGCCGCGAAGGAGCTGATCAAGCGGCTGCGCGAAGAAGCGAGGGCGCTGTGATCCTGGTCATCGCCGAGCAGCGCGACGGGAAACTGAATCGCGCGACGCTCGAAACCATCGCGGCCGCGCAGCAGGCGGGCACGCCCGTGAAGATCGCGGTGCTGGGTTCCGGCGTGGACGCCATCGCCGCGGAGGTCGCCGCCGCGGAGGCCGCCGAAGTGATCGTGATCGACGACCCCGCGCTGACGGAGTACACGGCCGACGGCTTCGTTCTCGCCCTCGCGGCGCTCATCGCCGCCGAGACGCCGGAGCGCGTGTTCCTGCCGCACACGTATCAGACCCGGGATTTTGCGCCGGCGCTCGCCGCGCGGGTGCAGCGGCCGCTGGTCACCGACTGCGTCGCGGTGACGGGCAGCGCGTACGTCCGCCCGGTGTTCCAGGGCAAGCTGCGGGCGGACGTGGCCGTCGATGGCGCGCACGTCGCGACGTTCCAGATCGGGGCCTTCCGCGCGGACGCGATGAAGGCGGGGGCCTCCGCGGCGCCGGTGCGCAAGGCGTCCATCACGATCGACGCCGCGAAGATCCGCCAGAAGCCCGAGGCGCCGTTCAAGGAAGCGAAGCAGGCGGTCGACCTCTCCCAGGCGGAGCGGATTGTCGCCGTCGGGCGCGGCATCAAGGCGCAGGAGCACCTGCAACTCGCCCAGCAGCTCGCGCAGGCGATGGGGGCCGAGCTTGCGGCCTCGCGTCCCATTTGCGACGCCGGATGGCTCCCGATGGATCGCCAGATCGGCAGCTCCGGCCAGACCGTCGCGCCGAAGCTGTATGTGGCGCTCGGCATCTCCGGCGCCATCCAGCATCTCGTGGGGATGAAGGGATCGCGGACGATCGTCGCCATCAACAAGGATTCCGAGGCGCCGATCTTCGAGATCGCAGACTATGGGATCGTGGGGGATCTCTTCGAGGTCATCCCGGCGATGATCGCGGAACTACAGAAGTAGGCGGCTGACGCTCCTTCACGAAGACCACTAAGATACAAAGACCACAAAGAAGTCTTTGTGATCTTCGTACCTTAGTGACCTTTGTGATGAGCCGTCGGCCCGTGACGGGAGGCTTTTTCTGGATCGCGAGACCCTTGAGGTAGACATCCTGATCGTCGGCGGCGGGCCGGCCGGGATGTCGGCCGCGCTGAGGTTGGCGCAACTCCAGAAAGAGAAGGGGGGCGCGCCGCTCGCCATCGCCGTCCTCGAGAAGGCGCGCGAGGCCGGGGCGCACATGCTGTCCGGCGCGGTCCTGGATCCGTCTTCTCTCAAAGACCTGATTCCCGATTTCAAGGAGAAGGGGGCGCCGCTCGCGACCGAGGTGCATCGCGACGACATCTACTACCTCACGCGCACCGCGAAGCTGCGGCTGCCGATCACGCCGCCGTTCTTCCAGAACCACGGCAACTACATCATTTCGCTCAACCGGTTCGTGAAGTGGCTGGGCGGGCTCGTCGAAGCGGAAGGCATCGACGTGTTCACAGGCTTTCCGGCGACCGAGGTGCTCTTCGACGCCGCCACCGTCGTCGGCGTCCGCACCGGCGACCGCGGGATCGACAAGCACGGCCAGAAGAAGTCGACGTTCGAGCCCGGCGTCGATATCCGCGCGAAGGTCACCATCTTCACCGACGGCGTCCGCGGCAACCTGACCAAGTCGCTCGTCCGGCAGCTCGGCCTCGACGAGGGGCGCCGTCCGCAAGCGTTCGCGATCGGGATCAAGGAGCTGTGGGAGGTGCCCGCCGGGCGCACCCAGGCGGGACGGGTGGTCCATACCATGGGCTATCCGCTCAGGACCGAGGAGTTCGGCGGCGGGTTCATGTATTCGCTCCCGGACAACGTCGTCTCGCTCGGCCTCGTCACCGGGCTCGACTACAAAGACCCGATGTTCGATCCGCACGTCGCCTTCCAGCATTTCAAGCGGCACCCGCTCGTCGCGTCGATGCTCGAAGGCGGGCAGCTCGTCCGGTACGGCGCGAAGGCGCTCCCGGAAGGCGGGTGGTACACGATCCCCAGGACCTTCGCCTCGGGAGCCCTGATCGCCGGCGACGCGGCCGGGTTCATGAATTCGGTGCGCCTGAAGGGCATTCACCTCGCGATGCGCACGGGGATGCTCGCGGCCGAGACCGCGTTCGACGGGATCCGCCGCGGCGACACGTCCGAGGCCGCGATGAAGGCCTACGACGATCGCATCCAGGCGAGCGCGGTGCGCACGGAGCTGTATCCGGTCCGGAATGTGCACCAGGCGTTCAGTTACGGAGCCTTCGCCGGCGCGATGTTCGCCGGGATGTCACTCGTCACGCGTGGCTGGTGGTTCAAGGATCCAATGCCGGCCCATGGCGGCTGGATGCGGATGCAGAAGCTCGCCGAGTACTACAAGGACGCACAGCCGGACATCGATTCGACCGTGAATCCGGTCAAGATCGACCGGCAGCTCACCTTCGATCGCCTGACGAACCTCCACTATTCCGGCACCCGTCACCCCGAGGATCAGCCGTCGCATCTCGTCGTCTACGATGCCAACGTCTGCGCCACGCGGTGCCGCGAGGAGTACGGTAACCCGTGCATTCGCTTCTGCCCGGCCAATGTGTACGAGATGGTCGACGCCGGCGACGGCAGTGCCCCAGGGACGAAAAAGCTGCAGATTAGCGCCTCGAACTGCGTGCACTGCAAGACGTGCGACATCATGGACCCGTACCAGATCATCGACTGGGTGCCGCCGGAAGGCGGAGGCGGACCGCAGTACGAGGGCATGTAATTGCCGATGTGCGATTGGCGATTGAAGATTGGGCACTGACGCGCGACTGACGCCAGGGCAGTATCGCAAGGCTGCGGTGATCGCGGGGCTCGGTGCTCCGATTATTCGAGCGCTCGGATCCACCTACCGCTGGCGGGTTGAGGGCTTCGAGCATTACGAGTCCATCGTCGCCTCCGGGAAGCAGCCGATCCTCGCGTGCTGGCACGGGCGCATCCTTCCCGGCACGCTCTTCTGGCGTGACCGCGGCTTCGTCGTCATCACCAGCCAGAACTTCGACGGCGAGTGGATCGCCAGGATCATCGAGCGATTCGGGTAC
>DAIUEK010000024.1:9291-11158 GCA_036845165.1 Vicinamibacterales bacterium
CAGCCAGAACTTCGACGGCGAGTGGATCGCCAGGATCATCGAGCGATTCGGGTACGGCACCGCGCGCGGCTCGACGTCGCGCGGCGGCGCCCGCGCGCTGGTGCAATTGCGGCGCAGTCTGTCTGCGGGGAAGCCGGTGGCGTTCACGATCGACGGCCCGCGCGGCCCCGCGCGCACCGCGCAGGCAGGGGTCGCCTGGCTGGCCGGTGCGACGAAGCACCCGATCCTCCCGTTCCACACCGAGTCCGATCGCTTCTGGACCATGAACAGCTGGGACCGCACGCAGGTGCCGAAGCCGTTTTCCCGAGTGCAGGTGGCCATCGGAGAACCCATCTGGGTGCCAGATACGTCTGAGGACACGGTCGAAACAGTCCGGAAAGAGATCGAGCGAAGGCTTGGGGCCCTGGAGCTGAGCGCGATGGCGGCACTCAAATGCTTCTGATCTCATCGAAACGCTTTGGCGAGCACACGCCCCCCCCGGGGCACCCCGAGCGGCCTGAGCGGGCCGAGGTGTTCGACCAGGTGGCGGCCGCCTGGCGCGACACGGGGGGCGACATCATCGAGCCGCGTCCGGCGACCCGCGAGGAGCTGGCCCGCGTCCATGCGGCGGAGCACATCGCGGCGATGGCGGCGACGAACGGCCGTGCGGCGATGCTCGATGCGGATACCTTCACGTCGCCGGAGTCCTACGAGGTCGCCTTGCTGGCGGCGGGCGCCGCCGTCCAGGCCGCCGAGCACGCGCTCGACACGCGGGAGACGGCGTTCGCGCTCGTGCGTCCGCCGGGTCATCACGCGGAGCGCAACAAGGCGATGGGGTTCTGCCTGTTCAATAACGTCGCCGTCGCCGCGGCCGCCGCCATCGCGCGCGGACTGTCCCGTGTCGCCGTCGTCGACATCGACGTCCACCACGGCAACGGGACGCAGTGGACGTTCTACGACGATCCCCGGGTGCTCTATGTCTCCACCCACCAGTTCCCGTTCTATCCAGGGACGGGAGCCGCCGACGAGGTCGGGATCGGCAACGGTGAGGGCTTCACCTTCAATGTGCCGCTCGAAGCGGGGGCGACCGACGGCGACTACGCCTGGGCCTGCCTCGCCATCGGCAACGTGCTGCTGGAGTATTCCCCGGAGCTGCTGCTGATTTCGGCGGGCTTCGACGCCCATGCCGACGATCCCCTGGGGTCGATGCGCGTGTCGACCGCCGGATATGCCGCGATCATGAAGATCCTCCGGGGCACGGCGGGACGCATCGGCTGTCCGATCGCGCTCGTGACCGAGGGCGGCTACGATCTCGACGCGCTCCGCGCATGCCTGGACGCCAGCATCGAGGTCCTGCAGCACGACAGCCGCGGGGTGGCGATTGCCGCCGATCACCCGGTCCCGCCCCGCGCGCAACGCGCGCTTCAGGCGGTCCGCGCCGCCCAGTCGCGCTTCTGGCGCGCGATCTGACGATATAATTTGAAGATCGTGCCGGAGTACAAGCCCCAGACCATCGAGAAGAAGTGGCAGGACCGCTGGCGTACGACGCGCGCGTTCGAAGTGACCGAGGATCCGTCCAGACCCAAGTTCTACTGCCTCGAGATGTTCGCGTACCCGTCCGGGCACGCGCATGTGGGCCACGTCCGGAACTACATAATCGGCGACGTCGTCGCGCGCATGAAGCGGATGCGCGGGTTCAACGTCCTGCACCCCTTCGGCTGGGACGCGTTCGGCCTTCCGGCAGAGAACGCCGCGATCAAGAACGGCACGCACCCCGAGACCTGGACGCTCGAGAACATCGAGCACATGAAGGGGCAGCTCCAGCGCCTCGGCATCAGCTACGCGTGGGAGCGCGAGATCGCGACGTGCCTGCCCGAGTACTACAAGT
>DAIUEK010000025.1:0-11058 GCA_036845165.1 Vicinamibacterales bacterium
CTCGGAAGGGTTTGCCGGAGATTAGGAGCGGTACCGAGCCATTGCTAAACACTGGGCGACCTCTGAGGAAGAATCGTGCTTCCGCAGGAATCTCAATAGCCTCCCTCTCGTCGCTCCATTCACTGTGATGTTAGAGTGAAGCCGTGAACGATCTCCGTTACTCGTTCCGTTTGCTGCGACGCAATCCTGGCTACGCCGCTGTCGCGATCCTCACGATGGCGTTGGGCATCGGCGCGCCGACGACGCTGTTCAGCGTGGCGTACGGCGTATTGCTGAAGCCCCTGCCGTGGGCCGACCCCGACCGGATCATGCGTGTCGTAGAAACGCGCGACAGCCACCAGGCGCGTCTGCCGGGAACAATGACGAACGGGACGTACTTTTCCTGGCGCGATCAGGCGGCCACAATCGACGCGATTGGCGGGTACGGCGTCGACACGAACAGCATGACCGCCAGTCGCGACGGTGGCGACGAGCCGATTCGCCTTCGCGTGACCGCGATGACGCCATCGGCATTCGACGTGCTGCGCGCCAGACCGCTGCGTGGACGCCTCTTCACCGACGCCGAGGTGCCGGTTGCCGGCATGAGCGGCGTCGACACGCCGCGGCCCGCCGTGATCTCGCACGCGCTCTGGCGGGATTGGTTCGCGGGGCGAGACGATGCGCTCGGCAGGGTGATTCGACTCGACGATGTGCCGCACACGATTGTCGGCGTGATGGCAGCGTCATTCACGTTCCCGGACACGGAGACGCGCGCGTGGACACCGATGTCAATTCCGCCGGTGCTTCAACCCCGCAACGCGCGCAGTATGATGATCTTCGGCGGCTTGGTGCGCCTCAAGCCCGGCGTGTCACCTCGGCAGGCGGCCGCGGAGGGGACGACGCGTGCGCGTCACGCACCTGATCCAGGATTCGCCGCGCTGGCGATGTTCGGCAGCGGCGCGCCGGCCGAAATCGCCGTGACGCCGCTCGCGCAGGCGATGACCGCTGAGGTGCGACCTGCGCTGCTTCTGTTGCTGGCCGCGGCCATCTTGCTGCTCGCGACCGCGGTCGCGAACGTCGGCGGCCTGCAGTTCGCGCGCGCGACTACGCGTCGGCGCGAGATCGCGGTGCGGACCGCGATCGGTGCGAGTCGCCGGCAACTACTGCGCCTGCTGCTCGCCGAGAGTGCCGTCGTCACCGCGGCCGGCGCCGCAGCGGGAGTCGTCGTCGCGTTTGCCCTCGCGCGCCTGCTGCCATCGATCCTGCCGGCCGACTTCCCGCGCGCGACAGACATTTCGGTCAGTCCGCCGGTGCTGGCGGTCGCCGTGCTGCTATCGATCGTCGCCAGTGTCGGCGCGAGCCTGATGCCGGCGACCGTAACTCGCCGCGTCGACGTGACTGCTACCCTCGCGGACGAGAGCGCAGCGTCCGCGGCGGGCGTCCGGTCCCGATCGGGACGCCTGCGCGCGCTGGTAATGGCGGCGCAGGTCGCCGTCGCGTGCCTGTTGCTCATTGGTGCGGCGCTGCTTGGCCGGTCGTTCGTCGCGCTGATGTACGCAGACCGCGGGTACGACCCGTCGAACCTGCTGACGGCGCGTCTCGACCTGCCGCAGCGCACAGACGGGCCGACGCACGCACGCATCGCTGACGCCGTCATCGAGCGCATGCGCGCGATACCTGGAGTGACGCTGGCGGCGGCCGGCAACGCGCTGCCATTCATGAGCCTCGGGACGGCGCTTGGGACCGAGTTGCCGTCGCCGTCGAATCCCGCGATCAAACTGCAAGTGCACGCAAACATCCGCACGGTCAGCCCCGGATACATCAGCGCGCTGCGTCTGCCCCTGCTGCAAGGTCGGCTCCTGAACGACTCGGACGGCGCCACGTCGGCGGCCGCTGTGGTGAGCCGTTCGTTCGCGCAGCAGTACCTCGGCGACGATCCGATCGGCAAACACATTCCCATGGCCGTAGCCAACGGAGGTCGCCAGGACTGGGAGGTCGTCGGCGTGGTCGGCGATATGCGTCAGGCTTCGGCGACCGACCCTCAGACGCCGGACGTGTTCGTGTCCTACCGCCAGTCGAACGGCTGGATTCGTGGCTCGATCTACTTCGTCGTTCGCACGACCGGCGATCCGTCCGCGCAGATCGCCGCGCTGCGGACCGCCGTCCGCGAGCAGGACCCGACGCTCGCGCTCGACTCGATCATGACGATGGAGGATCGCGTGGCCACGTCGCTGGCGAAACCGCGACTCTACGCGATGCTCCTGATAGGGTTCGCTGTCGCCGCGCTCGCGATTGCCGGCGTGGGTCTCTTCGGCGTGTTGTCCTACGCCGTCGCGCAGCGCGCGAGAGAGATCGGCGTCAGGACCGCGCTCGGGGCACAGTTCGCCGACATCGTCATGCTGGTGCTGCGTCAGGCGGTGGCGGTGACGGCGGTCGGCATCGTCGCCGGCATGTGGGCGGCGTTCGCGCTGACGCGATACGTTTCGTCCTTCCTGTACGGCATCGGCCGTGCGGACCTCGTCAGCTATGCGAGTGTGGGCGCAGCGATTTCGGCTGTCGCCGCGATCGCATGCGTCGTGCCGGCGCGACGGGCCGCACGAATTGATCCATTGATCGCGTTGAGGTCGCAATAGGCGTCATCCGGCGGCTTCCCGTTGAAAGTTGCCCTCGGGCCGACTACCTACAAACGCCGTTGTGTTTAGGGAATACGTCTTCAGCAACCCGCGACAACGCCAGAGGACCTTGGTTAACCCGGCGCGACGCGGGCGAAATCGATGAATCCCCGTGGGGGATCCGTCCGCAAGAGCCGGACGCGCAGGCGATCCCCGACGTCGAGTCCTTCCGTGCCGCTGTCCAGCCGTCCCTCGACCGGCTTCCCAGTCAGCCGTACCCACGTCCCCTTCGGGCCCGCGCCCGTGACCACGGCATCGAACTGCTGGCCGATCTTGTCTGCCAGCCACAGCGCCGCCGCGGCTTTCCTGGTCAAACGCTCGACCTTGTTGGCAGCGTCTTCCTGTTGCGTGCAGTGGTCCGCCACGGCCGTCAGCTCCGCGAGCGGGTAGGGCGAGGGCTGGCGCGCGAACGCCGTCTTCAGCAGTCGTTGCGTCACGAGATCCGGAAAACGCCGGTTGGGCGCGGTGGAGTGCGTGTAGTTGCCGGCCGCCAGCGCGAAATGGATGCTGGGCTGGCTGGCCGTTTCCGCGACGTATTCCCCGCGGCCGAGCAGCTTGATGATGCTGAGGGAGAGATCGCTGAAATCATCCGGCTTCGCGGCGCGCTGGTCTTTCAGGAACTGCTGCAAGGCACGGGCATCCGGGGCGGACGGCAGCGTGGCCCCATGCTGCGCCGCCAGGTCGACGATGCGCGGCCATCGCTCGGGTGACTTGACGACCCGCCGGATCGAGGCGAAGCCGCGCGCGCTGAGCAAGCGCACCGTCACACCATTGGCTGCGACCATGAAGTTTTCGATCAGCTCCGTCGCGCGGTTCGACGTCTCGGTCTGGAGATCCCGGACCCCTTTGTCGTCCACGACAGGCCGCAGCTCGGACCGTGCGAAGTCCAGCGCGCCTTCCTCGCTACGGCGGGCCTGGAGCTGGACGGCAATCTGATCCTGCAGGCGAAGCTGCGCCAGAAGATCGGGCACGCGCGCCAGCGACGCCGGTACGGGACCTCGACCCTCGAGCCAGGCACCCACGGCGGAGTAGGTCAGCTGCGCCTGGTTGCGGACCAGCCCACGGTAGATGTCCGAGGCGGTGACGTGGCCGGCGCCGTCCAGCGTCATGTCGATGACGATCGCCGCCCTGTCCTGCCCTTCGTTCAAGGACGTCCGATCCGTCGAGAGCTCAGGCGGCAACATCGGGAAGATGATGGCCGGCGTATAGACGGAGGTCGTATTCGTGTGGGCGTGCGCGTCGAGCGGAGAGTCCTTCGGGACGAGCGCGTCGACGTCCGCGATGGCCACGAGCACGCGGGTGCTCGAGGCTCCCCGGATGCAGACCTCGATTTGATCCAGGTCGCGCGAGTCGTCGTTGTCGATCGAGGACCACGGCAGCGATCGCAGGTCACCGAGGCCATCGGTCGGGGCCGGGGCGAGGTGGGCGAGCTGCGCGAGGGCGGCAGGTGAGAAGTCGGGCTCGAGCCCGTTGGCCTGCATCGCATTCCGCGCGATCGATTCGAGCTGATGCTTCTGGCCGCCGCTACTGACCGGACCTGTCATGCCTGCCCTCCACGTGTGCGCGCCGTTGCCCGGCGATCCCGGCAGGCTCGCGCGATTGTTGCGATGTCCTGCACTGGGATAATCGCTCATGACACCGGCGCGAGCCATAACTAAAACAGATAGATTCCATTCCCAAATTCTGTTTTGGCATCGCGGCGCGCGGCGTTACTCTCGCAAAGTAATTCTGCGGGAGGTGCAATGGACAAGAATACCAGCCGGTTCGTCGCTGTCAATCTCACTGATGCGGAATGGCGCGCGCTTCGCGCCGTGGCGCCCGATCCGTGCGCGTGGATCAAGACACAGATCCAGCGCCTCCTGGAGGAGTCGGGCGTCGCTCCCGTCCGCCCTGCAAGCGAGGACCAGGAACCTTCCGCCGAATGGGGCGTGTTGACGTACCCGGGTCTCTAAGGCTGAAGTAGCGGTTGAACATGATCTTCGTGACGGGTCACGCCACCGATCGTAAGCGGGCCAAATGGGCCGGCAGGCCAGTGGTGTGGAGACGTCCGTGATCTGAGACGTCGAGAGTTCGAGACATATCCATAACCGCCGGCCTTCAAAGGGCCGGCGGTTTTTTTTGCCTTCACCACGTTCGGGAGCACGAAATGCGGTCTGTCGTCATGAAGTTTGGCGGGTCGTCGGTGGTCGACGCACCCGCAATCGATCGCGTCACGTCCATTGTCGCCAGGGAGCGCGGCCGGGGTGTCGCACCCGTGATCGTCGTGTCCGCTCTGGGGGGCGTGACCGATGCGCTCCTGGCGCTGGCGGAGAGCGCCAGCAAGGGGGACACCGCTTCGGTCGACGAGGGATTCGAGGCCTTGTCACGGCGCCACATCGACGAAGCGACCCGGCTCGGCGCCACGGGGGACGTCGCGCTGGCCGCCGCGATCGACCGCCAGTTCTCCGACTTGCGCACGGCGCTGCGGATGATCGCGCGCCGCCGGCGCGTGGACCTTCCCGCGATGGACCTCGTGGCCGCCACCGGCGAGCTCGTGAGCAGCCGGATCGTCGCCGCGGCGCTGTCGGCCCGGGGCCTGCCGGCCGTGTGGGTCGATGCCCGCGCCGTCATCGTGACGGACAACCGCCATACGTCGGCATCCCCGCTTCTCGACGAGACCCGGGACGCGGCGGGTCCCGCCCTCAAGCCACTCGTGGCCGCGGGCTGGATCCCGGTGCTCGGCGGCTTCGTCGGGCGGACGCCCGGCGGGCAGACGACGACGCTTGGACGCGGCGGATCCGACTATTCCGCGTCGCTCGTCGGCGCGGCCATCGACGCGTCCGAAATCCAGATCTGGACCGACGTCGACGGTATGCTCACCGCCGATCCCCGGATCGTCCTGGACACGGAGGTCGTCAGCCACCTGTCCTATGCGGAAGCCGCGGAGCTCGCATATTTCGGCGCGAAGGTGCTCCATCCGAGCACGATCTTCCCGGCCGTCTCGCGCAACATCCCGGTCAGGATTCTGAACAGCCGCCGCCCGGATGCACGGGGGACGCTGATTACCGCCGCGCCGGCGCCTGGCGGCGGCCGCCCGTTCGCCGCGCTCGCCGGCAAGCGCGGCATCACGGTCATCGACATCACGTCGAGCCGGATGCTCATGGCCCACGGGTTCCTGCTCCGGGTGTTCGAAGTCTTCGAGAAGTACACCACCGCGGTCGACGTCGTGACGACCTCCGAAGTCAGCGTCTCGGTCACCGTCGACGACCGCCGGCGGGTCCCGGAAATCGTCGCCGCGCTGCGGGAAGTCGCCGAGGTCGCCGTCGAGGGCGAGATGGCGATTCTGTCCATCGTCGGGGACACGCTCAGGACGGACCCCGGACTTGCCGCGCGCGTCGTGGGCGCCATGGCGGACTTTCCCCTGCGGATGGTGTCGCAGGCGGCGTCGCGCAGGAACCTCACCGTCGTGCTGCCCGAGCACTGCCTTGGGCGGGCCATGACGCACCTGCACTCGGCATTCTTCCCGGTGGCGGAGTCCAGCGCGCGATGACCCCCACACCTCGACGGAGCTCGGGGCAGGGGCGTCTCCTGCTCGTCGGGCACGGACGGATGGGACGGCTCGTCGAGACGCTCGCGCGGGACGAGGGCTTCGAGGTTGTCGGCGCCGTCACCAGTCAGACGGCCGCGTCGGACGACTGGCCGTCCGCCGACGTCGCGATCGATTTTTCGGTCGCGGACGCGGTCCCCTCGAACGTGACGCGACTCGCGCGCCAGGGCATCCCGATCGTGATCGGGACGACCGGCTGGCAGCAGCACGAAGAGGCGGTGCGGTCGACCGTCGCCGCGGCCGGTATCGGCGTCGTCTCGGCGCCGAACTTCGCGGTCGGGGTGAACGTGTTTCTCGCGGTGGTGGAGCGGCTCGGCACGCTCATGGCCGGGCAGCCCTCCTTCGGCGCCTGGATCCACGAGTCGCATCACGCCGCGAAGCGCGACGCGCCGTCAGGGACGGCGCTGGCCATCGAGCAGCGGCTTCGTCGTCACGGTTACACCGCGGACGTGCCGATCGCCTCGACGCGCGCCGGCTCCATTCCCGGCACCCATACCCTCGGCTTCGACGCGGCGTCCGAAACACTCACGCTCACGCACCAGGCGCGCGATCGCGCCGCCTTCGCGAGAGGCGCGCTGCTCGCGGCCCGATGGCTGGAAGGCAGACACGGCTGGTTTTCGATGACAGATGTACTCGGATTGTAGGAGGACGGCATGAGACGACCATTCACAGGCTGCGGGACCGCGCTGGTCACCCCGTTCAGGCGCGACGGCTCACTCGACGAGGCGGGAGTGTCCCGGCTTGCCCGGCGGCAAATCGACCTGGGCATTCACTTCCTGGTGCCGTGCGGCACGACGGGCGAGGTCCCCACGCTGACCGACGCCGAACAGGTCAAGGTCGTCGAGCTCGTCGTCGCGGAGGCGCGCGGCCGCGTGCCCGTGCTCGCGGGCGCCGGCGGCTACAACACGCAGGAAGTGATCCACGCGGCGCGGCGCATGCGGAAAGCCGGCGCGGACGGCATTCTGTCGGTGACGCCGTACTACAACAAGCCCACGCCCGAGTCTCTACCAGCACTATCGCGCGATCGCCGAGGCGGTCGAGCTTCCGATCATTGTCTACAACGTTCCGAGCCGGACCGGATGCAACGTCGATCCGGCGACGCTCATTCGGCTCAGCACGATCCCCAACATCGCCGGCGTCAAGGAGGCGTCCGGCAACGTGACCCAGATGTGCGAGATCTGCGCCGGCGTCCCGGACGACTTCATCGTCTTGTCTGGTGACGACGCGCTCACGCTGCCGCTCATGGCGGTTGGCGGACGAGGCATCGTCTCGGTCGCGTCGAACGAGATCCCGGCCGAGATGAGCCGTCTCGTCGAGATGGCCGAGCGCGGCGACTTTGCCGGCGCGCGCGCGCTGCACCAGCAACTCCTGCCGCTCCTGCTCGTGAACTTCATCGAGTCGAATCCGATCCCGGTGAAGAGCGCGATGGCCTCGATGGGCCTGCTCGAGGAGGTGTATCGTCTCCCGATGGTGCCGCCGGGCCCCAGGTCGAAGCAGCGCATCGAGGGAGTCCTCCAGGCCCTCGGCGTCGGGGGAGGCGTTCACGCGTGATGCCGTCCGGGCTGGCAGAGCTCATCGAACGCCTGGCGGCGGCCGGTCCGGCGGCCCCTCGCGACGAGGCGCGGAAAGCGTTCGCCACACTCCGGGCAGCGCTTTCCGACGGATCGGTTCGCGCGGCGGAGCCGGATCCCGCGTCCGCGTCCGGATGGAAGGTGAATGCCTGGGTCAAGCGCGGCATCCTGCTGGGGTTCCGGTTCGGCGAGACGATCGACATGTCCGCCGATCACGGCCGCTGGCCGTTCTTCGACAAGGACACGCTTCCGCTCAAGCCCATCGGCGCGGCCTCAGGCGTGCGCGTGGTTCCGGGAGGATCCAGCGTCAGGGATGGCGCCTACCTGGGACGCGGCGTCATCTGTATGCCCCCGATGTATGTCAACATCGGCGCCTATGTCGGCGACGAGACGCTGATCGATTCACACGCGCTCGTGGGCTCGTGCGCCCAGGTTGGCAGCCGGGTGCATGTGAGCGCGGGCGCGCAGATCGGCGGCGTGCTCGAACCGGTCGGCGCCCTGCCGGTGATCATCGAAGACGATGTGCTCGTCGGTGGGAATTGCGGCGTCTACGAGGGCGCGATCGTGAAACGCCGGGCGGTCCTGGCGGCCGGCACCATCCTGACGCGTTCCACGCCGCTCTACGACCTTCCGAATGACCGGATCATCGAGCCGGAGGACGGACAGCCGCTCGTGGTGCCCGAAGGGGCGGTCGTCGTCCCAGGCTCGCGCCCGGTCTCGACGGGGCGCGGCCGCGAGTGGGGCCTGTCGGTGTCGACACCCATCATCGTGAAGTACCGCGACGAGCGGACCTCGGCACGAACGGCCCTGGAGGCATGGATACGCTAGAGGCATGGATACGCTGGAGGCATGAATACTCTAGACACCGTCGCGTTCGCGCGGCAGCTCATCGACATCGACTCCACCACCGGCCGGGAGCAGGCGGCGGGGGCGTGGCTGGCCTCGCAGCTCGAGGGCCTCGGCTATGCCGTCGATCGACAACCGGTCGCCAACGGCCGGTTCAACGTGTTCGCGAGGCTCGATCGACCCGCCGTCGTGCTCTCCACGCACTTCGACTGCGTCCCGCCGTTCTTTCCGAGCGACGTGCGCGACGGGGCGCTGTATGGGCGCGGCGCGTGCGATGCGAAGGGCATCCTCGCCGCGCAGGTTGCCTCTGCCGAGCGCCTGCGGGTCGGCGGCGAGCGGCGCATCGGGCTGCTGTTCGTGGTCGGCGAAGAGCGGGGCAGCGAGGGGGCGGCGGTCGCGAACGGCGCGGCGCCGGGGTCCGTGTTTCTGATCAACGGGGAGCCTACCGACAATCGCCTCGCCATCGCCACGCGGGGCGTCCTCCGCCTCCGGCTGACGGCGCACGGCCGCGCCGCGCATTCGGCGGCCCCCGAACTCGGGGAGTCGGCCATCGACAAGCTGCTCGACACGCTGATGCGGATGCGGTCGCTGCGCTGGCCTCGGGATCCCGAGCTCGGCGACACGTTCTACACGCTCGGCTCGATCGAGGGCGGGATCGCGCCCAACGTCATTTCTCCACTCGCGACAGCAGAGGTCATGTTCCGGATCGTGGGACCGGCCGACGAGGTCCTGCGCGAAGCCAGAACCCTCGAGCCGGATGTCGTCATCGAGGAAGTGCTCCGGGTCCCGATGGTGCGTCTGCACACAATCGACGGCATGCCCGCGGCCGTCTTTCCGTTCACGACCGACATCCCGCTGCTCGATCGGTGGGGGACCCCGATGCTCTTCGGCCCTGGCTCGTTCCTGGTCGCGCACACCGACCGGGAGCACGTGACGCTCGACGAGCTCGATGCCGCAATCGGCGGCTACGCGCAGTTGCTGACCGCGTGCCTCAGCTCGCCGTTGTGCGCCGGCGTGTGAATCGCCGGCACCATGCCCGCGCGGGTGTGTCGTGGCCGTCGCGCGCCGCCTCACCCTACGCTCGGCATTCTGTGGATGACGGCGGCTATTTCTTGTCCTCGAGCATCGCCACGATGATGAAGGTCGCGATCGGGCCCAGGAACAGAGAGACGACAAACCAGAGAAGACCACTGTGCCGCTTCGACTGGGCGAGCCCGGCATTGATCAGCGCCAGCGTCCCCCACCCTACTGCGTAGCCGCCTTTCATCATCTCCATCATTGTAGTCGCCACCGCTCCTTTCCGTACTCGCCTCCGTCAGCGCTCAAGGGACCCTGGCTCCCAGGACTATCAGCTCCGCGACCGATCGGCCGTCCCTTATGCCCCCGAGGACTTCCGCGCTGATGAGCGCGATGGCTTCGGGATGATTCAGCTTCAGGCCGCGCGTCTTCCTCCGGCGCGCGACGTCCGCGGCCGTGAAGATGAGGAGCTTGTCGATCTCGCGCCCGGTCAGTCTCATGACGCGCGGTCCACGGTCGGCTGCAACTGCGGCGCGATGCGCGTGAGCGTCGCCATCATCTCCTGGACGACGCGCGGGGCGCGCTCGCCGGCGCGATACACCCAGCCCGTCTCCCGCACGAGATGCTGGGCGCGGATGCGCGCAACCTTCAAGGAACCGCCGCGCGTCTCGCGCTCCACCGATTGGAAGGGGACGATACTGATGCCGAGGCCGGAGGCGACCATCGACTTGATGATCTCGATGTTCTCGGTTTCCGTCACGATATTCGGCTTGATCTGCTCGCGCACGAAGAACTCGTCGAGCGTGCGCCGCGTGTTCGATCCCGCCTCGAAGATGACGAACGGCTGGCCGACGAGCGCCTCGACGCCCACCGATTCCTTCGACGAGAGCGGATGCCCGGCCGGCATCACGAGCATCAGCTCCTCCCGCAACACGGGCACGCTCGTGAACGCGGGATCGTCGATCGGCAACGTGAGGAGCGCCAGGTCCGCGCGGTGCGTTCTCAGCCGCCGCAGCAGGCGCTGCGTGCCGCCGGTCGCGATCTTGATGTCGACGTGCGGATGGTGCTTGCGGAACTCCTTCAGCAGCAGCGGGAACACGTAGAGGCAGACGGTCATCCCGCCGACCAGGTTGAGCGGGCCGCTCAGGACCTTCTGGCTGTCGGTGATGCTCGCCGAGGTGTCGTGGATGTCGCCAAAGACGCGGTGGCTGAGCTGCAGGAGGGCCTCGCCGGCCGCGGTGATCTGGACGCGCCGCCCGAGGCGCACGAACAGGCGCTCGTGGAATTCATCTTCCAGCAGGAGAATCTGCCGGCTGATCGCGGACTGCGAGACATGCAGGCGGGTTCCGGCCCCCGTGAACGAGCCGGTCTCGGCAATGGCGCGAAT
>DAIUEK010000026.1:0-4087 GCA_036845165.1 Vicinamibacterales bacterium
TGAACGGCGCCGCGATTCCGCTGTATCGCCTCGTGTATTTCCAGGTGGACCGCGAGGCGCGCCACCGGGCGGATCTTCCCCCTGCGCTGACGAAGCCGAACGTCCTGTCCGCCGTCTTCCGCGTCGGCGCGGACAACCAGGCGACCGGCGCTCCCTCGGAATACGCGCTCCGGCTGCTCGTGGAGCCGGCGCGGTCCACGCGGCCCAGCGCCACGCCGCAAACCGACTGGGCCGCCCAAGGGCCGCAGCACCTGTCCGCGTAACAGGCAAGGCGGGCTTTTCATGCTGACCATCATGCGAATCGACCGGTGGGATCCCCGTCGCGACGGCCCTGTCACCGAGGCCGCGTTGCGGCACAAGGTCGAGTCCTGCGGATACCAGGTATCCACATACGCCTGGCCGGCGGGCACGCTCGTCGCCGCGCAGACCCAGGCCCGCGAGCGGGTCGACGCCGTCGTCGCCGGCATCGTCAAGGTCACGCTCGACGGCGAGTCCGCGATTCTGACGGCCGGCGACATCGTCTACGTCCCGCGCGGGGCCGTCCGCCGCGTGGAGGTGGTCGGCTCGGCGACCGCGCACTGCCTCGACGCCCTCTACAGCCATTGAGCCACTGACTCCAGGCCGTCACGCCGCTCGTATCCGCGAGTTCACTCTTACGTCGGGATCTGACGCTGTCTAGCCGCCGGTTTCCAGTTTCCAGGTGCCCGGAGAGATCATGGAGATCCGCTGGAAGCTGGTGACTGGTGACTACGCCTTTTTCAGTTCCGCAATCTTCTCCTTCGCCTCGGTGGCATAGAGGCTCTGTGGGAATTCGTCCACCACGCGCGTGAAGGCGCGCGACGCGTCGTCCTTCTTGCCCGCGAGCATCGCGGCGCGTCCCAGCTGCATCAGGACGCCGTCCACCGGCAGCTGCGAGTTCGTGTCGGCCGCGAGCTCGCGGAACGTCGCGATCGCGGCGTCCCCTTTGCCCTCCGCCATCTGCGCCTCACCGATGCCGAGGCGCGCGGTGTGACGGTAGATGCTCGTCGCACCCGCCTTCCGGATCACTTCCTGGTAGCGCTGTTCCGCTTCCGCGTAGCGGCCCAGCTCCGCGAGCGCGGCGGCCAGGCGGTAGCGCGCGGTGATGCCGGCGTCGCTGTCGGGATACGCGTCCGCGGCCCGCTGCAGGAGCGGAACGGACGCGTCCAAACGCTCCCGCTCGGTGCGGAACGATCCGGCCGCCTGGATCGGCGGCGGGCTGCCCGGCGTCGGGGGGGACGGCGGTACGACCGGGGCCTCGGCGACCGTCAGGGCAGTGGCGAGCAGCGTGGTTGCCTTCGCTTCCCGTGATGCGCGCCAGCCGAAGTACCCACCGGCCACCAGGACCAGGGCGACGACCGCGACGGCGATTGTCGCGAACTCCCCCTTCCGCTGGTCGACCAACACGCGGGTCCTTTCCAGTGTGTGCGTGAAGTCGTTCTCTTTCAGCTTGTGCCGCTCTGTTCTTTTCACAACAACTCCTGATGACGCGCGCGAGGGCTGCCCTTCGACTCGCGTGAACTTCGAACTCGCTCAGGGCATTCGACGCGTGGCCTGCCATGAGCGAGCCTGCGGCTCCCCCGTGGCGGGGCGCAGGCGAGTCGAATGGTGCACCCGGCAGGACTTGAACCTGCGACCCCCGGTTTAGGAAACCGATGCTCTATCCAGCTGAGCTACGGGCGCGTGGGGGAAACAAACCATTTTAGCGTATGCTCCACTCCGGCTGAGCCTGATGTCCCGAAATCCTTTTGTCTGGGAAGTCCAGGTCCGGCGAGAAGTGCTGGACGATGAGATGGGGCGCCTCCGCGACGTGCCGTACAGCCTCTGGCGCGACGTTGTCAAGGCCCCGATCAGCAAGGTCGTCGAAGCGCGCGATAACAAGCCCTACCTGCTCCGCGTCACCGCCGAGTTCGCCCCTGGCGGGTCCGAGGACATCCTGGTCACCCTGTCCCTCGCCCGCGCGTCCATGCTCCGCCGCGGTCTCATGCGCCAGACGTTCACCATTACGCGCGAAAACACGTTCAGGGTGTAGCAGCCAGTTTCCAGTCTCCAGTTTCCCGCTGGAGGTCGCGGAGTTCTCCGTATTCTCGCTGGCAGCTGGCCACTGGTTACTGGCAACTCTAGTACTGAAGCACCGCCCTCACGTTCTCCCCCTCGAGTTTCGACCGTCCGTTCAATCCGACCAGTTCGATCAGGACGGCCACGCCGTGGACGTCGCCGCCCAGCTGACGGACCAGGTCGACCGTGGCGCGCGCCGTACCGCCGGTGGCGAGCAGGTCGTCGACGATCAGCACGTTCTGGCCGCGCTCGATCGCGTCGCTGTGCATCTCGAGGCTGTCCGTGCCGTACTCGAGGGCATAGCTGACGCGGATTTTCGTATGCGGCAGCTTGCCGACCTTGCGGACGGGGACGAAGCCCGCGCCGATGCGGTCCGCGACGGCCGCTCCGAGAATGAATCCGCGGCTTTCAATGCCGACGACGAGCGAGATCCCGGCGCCCAGGTAGGGCTCCGACAGGCGGTCGATCGAGAGCTTGAACCCCTCCGGGTCGCGCAGCAGCGTAGTGATGTCGTAGAAGAGAATGCCGGCTTTCGGAAAGTCCGGCACGTGGCGAATGCGCTTCTTGAGCTCGTCCATGGTGTTATCTGATTTCGAATCCCGGTGCGCGTCCTGTGGGCGCGTGATCTTCGACGTCGAACCGCTCGACGCGCGCAAATGAAGGTCCGCGGCGCAGCACCGACTCGACACGATCGACGGACGCCTCGTCTCCTTCGACCATGACCTCGACCGTGCCGTCCGCCAGGTTGCGCACCCAGCCGTGCACCCCCTCGCGCGCCGCCGCCGCTTCCGCGAAAAACCGGAAGCCGACGCCCTGCACGCGGCCGGCGATCACGTAGCGGCGCGCGACTCTCATGCGAAGGGCGGATTATAGCAATTGCCGTTACGATGAGCCATGCCGCACATTCACTCCAGCCGCTACGGGGAGTCCCGCCTGCGCATGCTCCGCGTGATGCGGCGCGGCGATCGGCACGATCCGAAGGACCTCACGATCGCGCTGCGGTTCGAAGGGAACTTCGCCGGGGCGTTCAAGGACGGCGACGCGGCCGCCATGCTCCCGGGTGAGGCGATCAAGAACCTCGTGCACCGGGTCGCGCGCGGCCAGGAGCACGCCGCGATCGAGGCGCTCGGGCTCGCCATCTGCGCGCGCATCCTGGAGCAGCACCGATCGATCGGCCTCGCGCGCGTCGATCTCACCGAGCAGCCGTGGGCGCGCCTCGACGCCGGCGGCAAGGCGCAGGGCCAGGCCTTCACGCCCGCCGGAGTCGAGCGGCGGACGGCCAGCGTCAGCAGCAACGGCACGCGCGTCTCGGTGTCGGCCGGACTCGAGAATCTGGTGTTGATGCGCACGGGAGGCTTCGTCCCCGCGGAACGCGGGAAGGCGTCCGACGAGGCGACCGCGGACGGCCTGCAGCGCATCTTCATCGCGTCGCTGTCGGCGCGCTGGTCCTATACGTCCGGGGACATCGCGTTCGGGCCCTGCCGCCAGGGTGTGCGCGCCGCCGTCATCGAGACGTTCGCGTGGCACAAAGGGCGCTCCGTGCAGGAAACCCTCTACGCCATCGCCGACGTCGTCCTCGCCAGCTACCAGGAGATCTCGGAGGTTACGCTCTCGCTCGAAGAGCGTCCGTACCGGCCCGTCGATCTGCTGGAGCTCGCCCTCGAAGGGGACGCGCTCTTCATCGCGCACGACGAGCCGGTCGGCGTGGCGGAGATCACCGTGGGGCGGACATAGAAGACTTCGCTGTCGGGCCAAGGGCATAGCCTGACCTGCCACTTGTCGGGCTTAGGGCACGGGGCCTGGGCATTGGGCCGTGGCGTGAACCTTGTCGGGCCAGGGGCAAAGGGCCTCGGCAGGGGCTGTGCTCGGCCCTATGTCCAGGCCCTATGCCCGTGGCCCGACAAGTGGCACGTTCATGGCCCTATGTCCAGGCCCTATGCCCGTGGCCCGACAAGTGTCACGTTACCGGCGCGAGCTTCTTCTTGGCGATCTGCTGATTGAACGCGGCGAG
>DAIUEK010000026.1:4187-8147 GCA_036845165.1 Vicinamibacterales bacterium
GTCACGTTACCGGCGCGAGCTTCTTCTTGGCGATCTGCTGATTGAACGCGGCGAGGTCGGTCTTGATCACCGAGTCGAGCCGTGCCAGCTGCGTGTCCAGCTGCGCCGACAGGTCCTTGAACACCGCGTACGACTGGTCGGTCGGTTTGTAGTCACCGGATTCGACGATGTCCTGCAGCGCGGCGAGCTTGTTGTTCAACTTAATCGGATAGTTGAGCGGATCCTGCCCGCTGCGATTGCGGTACTGGTAGATCTCCCCTTCCACCGCGGTCAGCTTGTCCGTCAGCGCCTCGCCCGCCGACGTGATCGTCGCGTCGTTCGCCTTGGCGATGCGGTCCGCGATCTGGTCTTTCAGATCGCGAATACGCAGGACCGCCTCGTTCGCCACGGTCACCTTGTGGCCGATCTGGCTGGCGAGCGTGAACTGCTCACGCAGATCCGCGTCGGTCGCGCTGCCCTGCGGGTTGCGCAGGATCGCGAACGGCTGCGTCTTCGTCTGCCCGCCCTGAGATCCAAGGGAGGGTCCGGCGGCCGTCAGCCGCACTTGGTACTGTCCCGGAGGCACGCCGGGGCCGCGGACGCTGCCGGCCCACATGATTAGCCCCTTGAAATCCTTCGCATCCGGGTACCGGGTGTCCCACACGAACCTGTTCAGCCCCTGCTTCACAGGCGGCTGTGGCGGCGGCGGGCGGAACGCGTCATCGGGCGTCGGCGCGACGGCGCCGGTCGGCGTGGCTGATGCCGGGGGTGTTGGCGCACCCGTGAACGTGCGAATCACCGTGCCCTGCGCGTCGAGGAACTCGATCGTGACCGTGTCGGCGGCCTGCTTCAGGTAATAGTCGACGGCCACGCCGCGCGAAACGGACCTGGTGGCATCCCCCGGTTTGAAAAGGACGACGGGCTCGTTCGTCGTGTCGCGGGCGATCTGGCGAAGGACGTTGATGTTGTCCATCACGTAGAACGAGCGCCCGTGCGTGGCGATGACCAGGTCATCCCCCTTGACGAGCACGCCGTGCACCGGCGTGACCGGCAGGTCCAGGCTGAACGGCTGCCACACCGCCCCCTCGTCGAACGAGACGTAAATGCCGGTTTCGGTTCCGAGGAACAGGAGCCCCTTGCGCTTCGGATCCTCGTCGATCGACCGCGCGAAGTCGTCCGGGCGGATGCCAGTGACGATCTTCGTCCACGTCCGGCCGTAGTCGTGCGTGCGGTAGACGTAGGGCGCGCGATCGGACCGCTGGTAGCGGTTCGCGGCCACGTAGGCGGTCGCCGCGTCGTGGGGTGACGCGTCGATCAGGCTGATGCGCGCGAACTCCGGGAGATCCGGGGGCGTGATCTTCGCCCAGTTCTTTCCGCCGTCCCGCGTGACGTGCACGAGCCCGTCGTCGGAGCCCGCCCAGATCACGCTGCCGTCGACCGGCGACGGCGCAAGGGCGAAGACGACCGCGTAGGTTTCGACGCCCGTCTGGTCGAGCGTGAGGGGACCGCCCGAGTCCAACATGGTGGACGGATCGTGCCGGGAGAGGTCGGGGCTGATCTGCTGCCAGCTCTGTCCGGCGTTGGTGGATTTCCAGACGTGCTGCGACGTCACGTAGATCGTCTTCGGATCGGTCGGCGCAATCACGATCGGGAACGTCCACTGGAAGCGCTCTGTCATGTCGCCGGAGGCGTGCCCCATGGGATTGTCGGGCCAGACGTTGATCGCGCGCTGCTCGCCGGTGCGGCGGTTGGTCCGCGTCAGCAGTCCGCCGTAGCTTCCCGCGTAGAACACGTCCGGATCCAGGGGATCCGGCGCGATGTAGCCGCTCTCGCCCCCGCCGACGTCGTACAGGTCGTCGCCGTTGCCGCTACTCGGCACGCAGACGGTCGAGTTGTCCTGCTGGGCGCCGCAGACGTGATACGGCACGTGCGCCGTCGTAAACACGCCATACAACTGGGCCGTCGGGAAGTGCTGGGCGCTCCAGCTCTCACCGGCGTTCGTCGAGACGTTCGCGCCGCCGTCATTCGAATTGATCAGCCGTGTCGGGTCGTTCGGCGCGATCCAGAGATCGTGGTTGTCGCCGTGCGGATCCCTGACGGCGCGCAGCGTCTTGCCGGCGTCCGTCGATCGGTAGATGCTCGTATTGAGGACGTAGAACGTGTCCCTGGTCTGCGGGTCCGCATAAATCCGCGAGTAGTAGAACGCGCGCTGGCGGATGCGGCGGTCTTCGTTGACGAGCTTCCAGGTGGCGCCGGCGTCGTCCGACATGAAGATGCCGCCGTCCTTCGCCTCGATGATCGCGTACAGACGATTGCTGTCGGCGCCGGACGCCGAGACGCCCACCTTGCCCCAGATCGGCTTGGGCAGGCCGGGGTTCTTCGTGATCTCGGTCCACGTCGTGCCGCCATCCGTGCTCTTGAACAGACCGCTGCCGGACCCGCCGCTCGAGAGCGAGTGCGGCGTGCGGAAGACTTCCCACATGCCCGCATACAGGACGTCGGGGTTCTTCGGGTCCATGGCCAGATCGACGGCTCCCGTCTTGTCGTCGCGGAACAGCACGCGCTCCCAGGCCTTGCCGCCGTCCTTCGATCGGAAGACACCGCGTTCGGGATTCGGGCCGTAGGGGTTGCCGAGCGCCGCGACGTACACGATGTCCGGGTTGGTGGGATGGACGCGGATGCGCGAAATGGTCTGGGTCTTCTCGAGGCCCATGGACGTCCACGTCTTCCCGGCGTCCGTCGTCTTGTAAACGCCGTCCCCCTGGATGACGTTGCCGCGCAGCTCGGTCTCGCCCATCCCGGCATACACGATGTCCGGGTTGGACGCCGCGATGGCGATGGCGCCGACCGAGGAGGTCTTCATATTCTTGTCGGACACCGACCGCCAGGTGAGGCCGCCGTCGGTCGTCTTCCAGACGCCGCCGCCGGTGGCGCCGAAGTAGTACTCGAGGGGGCGGCTTGCGCTGCCCGCGCCGGTCTGCGATCGTCCTCCACGGTTGGGTCCGATCGAGCGCCATCGCAGGCTGGCGAACAGCGACGTGTCCATCTGGGCCGACGGG
Source organism: Vicinamibacterales bacterium (assembly GCA_036845165.1). Classification (GTDB taxonomy): domain Bacteria; phylum Acidobacteriota; class Vicinamibacteria; order Vicinamibacterales; family 2-12-FULL-66-21; genus JAICSD01. The sequence goes on from DAIUEK010000026.1 coordinate 7,226, forward strand.
GCGGCGGGCAGACAGCTCAGGAGGAGCGCGACCGCGAGGGCCGCGCGAAACGCACGCGCATGGGTCATGAGGCTCATCCTAGTTCATCCACAGTACGTAGCGGACGACCCACAATCCGGGAATCTGCCCCTACGGCCGGGGTGGATCGTCCGGATCGGGCGGGCACGCCCCATGCTGTCTGGGGGTGCAAGGAGAGAATGATGCTTTTTACGATTGCGGTGATTCTGCTGGTTCTGTGGCTTCTCGGGATAGTGAGCGGCTACACGCTCGGCAACTTCATCTACGTGCTGCTCGTGATCGCGCTCGTGCTGTTCGTCGTCGGACTGGTCAGCGGCCGACGCGCCGTCTAACGGCCCGGAACCGGCCAAGCTGTTGGCTACCGGCCAATGGCTTGGCTGTGCAAGAGAACATTTCCGGCCGAAGACCGCTCAATTTAGGCCATATTCTGTAAATTCCCGTCGGCACAGGGGTTGCTCATTCATTGCGACTGGAGATCCCTTATGCCGCGAGCCCATAGCTCTATCGGAACCGTATCTGGTGCGCACGCCGCTGCGGACCTGCACGCCGACGCGCACCTGCACGGACGCGCCCTCACCTGCAGCCACTGCACCTACGGACTCGAGTGCGTGGAGCAGAACCGGCGCTCCGGGACCTGGGTCGGCTCTTTCATCTGCCCCAACTGTCGAAGCGAATATTTCTACGCTTACCGCTGGGGCCGTCTTTTGAGAAAGACGTAGCGCAACTCGGACGTTGCTCACGGCAGACCACTCGACCTTGCTCGTGGCAGGCGGTAGACAGCAGGCGTCAGGCGCGCGGTCCTGTCACCTCCGGGCCGGACCGCCCCGCTCGCAGCGCTGGCTTGACGGAAGTTCGAAGCCCTGCTGTCTACTGCCTGGCATGGGCAACGTCACCCTCCTCCTTC
>DAIUEK010000026.1:8247-11029 GCA_036845165.1 Vicinamibacterales bacterium
AGTTCGAAGCCCTGCTGTCTACTGCCTGGCATGGGCAACGTCACCCTCCTCCTTCAGATCCTCGGCAGGCTGCACGCGCTCCACGTCGATCGTGCACTCCCCCAGTGACCTCAGTCCGTCCAGACGAGCGAGTCCTGCCGGATGTGCCAGCGCTCGGTGCTGCCGTCCGGCAGTCGCAGATCGACGGTGACCTCGAACAGGCTGCCCGCCACCTGCAGCTTCGGCGATGCGAGGACACGGTCCGCGGGACCCGGCGCGTGCAGCTCGTCGAAGCTGGTCGCCCATCGGCCGTGCGCCTTCCGGAACTCGCGTTGCGCGTAATACAGCTCGTGCAGCCAGCGCCGCGCCGGCAGCGACGGGTCTGGCTTGAATGACGCGGTGCCCGGTGGGGCGGACGAGAACTGCACGTAGCCCCACGTTTCCGGGCGATGCATGTCGACGACATGCTGCGGGGACCACACCCAGTTGTTCTCGTTACGTCCCTGGATGGGCCGGTACGCCCCGTCAACCACGATCAACGGCCACTCAACGCGCGAGAAGTTCACGCGCCACGCGTCGCCATCCCCCGGCGGCGACGGGCGTCGCGCCAGTTCTCCCAGCGCGGACCAGGGAACCGCGAGCTCGACGGACCAGCCGCGATCGGTGTCGGTCGTCACGTTAATCGTGCCGTCGAGGTGCACCGCGGACTTCAGGCCCACGATCTCCCAGTTGTTGACCGGCTTTCCGCCATCTTTGTACGGACGGGGCAGCAGCAGGTCCCACCCGGTACCGAGCGCATTGATCTCGAACTCGTAGTACTCGTGGTTGTCGCCGTTGGGATCGATGAAGAACTCGAAGTCGTTCTCGTGGAACAGGACCGAGTCGTGCGCTTTCATCGTGCCCCAGAGCCGGGGCTCGACGAGATCGGCGCCGATGTAGAAGTAGGTGTCGTCCCAGAGCATCTTCACCCGCGTCCGCAGGGCCGGCGGCGGTTTCCTGTCCCCCTCGATGTCCACGAAGTCGTCGGTCCACGGCGCGTCGCGCCACGCCGCATCGTCCAGCGACCCGTCGATCACGATCGGGCCTGCCGCGCGATAGCAGACGTACCCGCGCGGAGGGTCCTGCTCCCCGCGCGGGACCAGCAATGCGAGAAGGAGCCCGAGGCCGATCGCGGCGCGGAGCATCACGATCGCCCCACCGCGGAGGCGAAGGCGGCCCACTTCGCGGGCGTCATCGCGCCGGCGTCGAAGAGGGACACGCCGTGGGCGCCTCCGTCGAGGGCCAGGGAGACGGTGTGCGCGAGCTGCGCGGCGTCGAGGTCCGGCGCATAGAGGCCGCTGTAGACAGGCTTCGTAACGGTGGCAACCGCCTCCTGCGTGTACTTCTTCACGAACTCCGGTCCGGCTTGGTAGAAGGTGTGGTACAGCATCGGCAGGAACGCATCGAGCGTGAAGCGGCCCCAGTCCTGCCGGACCATCACGCGCGCGCGGCTGGGGCCGGGGAAGACGGCCGCGGTGATCGTCTTACCGCCGGCGTGCGCGGCCGGCACGAGGTACTCGTTGACGAGATCCACCACGCTGTCGAGGCGATACTGCATCCACTCGCGATTGCTTTCGGGATCCGTCAGCTCGATCGGATCGATGCCGTGGCGGGCCTTGAACGCGCGCCGGCTGTAGTCGGTGTACCCGTAGTCGTACGCCGGGTAGACCTTGTCCTGGACGATGCCGTACTTCGACCAGAGACCTGACGGCAGGATCGCGTCAGGATGGCGCACGTAATCCAGGTGAATGCCAGTCAGGCCGCGGACCTGCGCGATCTCCGTGACCGTGCCCTGAATGAAGTTCCGGACCTCGGGACGCGCCGGGTCGAGGAACTTGTAGTAGGGGACGTACGCGGGCTTGTCTGCGGCGGACTCCCCTTTCGCGTTCACGTTGTACCAATCCGGATGACCCTTCAGCACCTCGTCCACCAGGCACGGCATCGTCCACATCCAGGCATGGACTTCGAGCCGTTCCGCGGCGGCGATCGGGATGAGGGTTTCGAGGAAAGCCGCTTTCACCGGAAATCGGCGGCTGGCGTAGAAGGCATCCCGCCCGTTATAGATCTCGACGTTGATGGCGTGGACACCCGACGCCCGCATCAGGGCGAAGTCGCGCTTCCACTCCTCAGGCCGTTTGTCGAGTTTCGGCCGCATCCAGACCCAGTTCTTGAGGGTCCGGGGCGCCGCCGCCGCGCGCAGGGGTGCTCCCAGCGCCATCGCCGCGGCGCCGAGCACCCTCAGGAACTCCCGCTTCGTCATGTCCGGCAGGGATGCTATCGTATCCAGCAGCAAAGGGGGCCGCCATGGCTCGAACACTTGGTGCGGTGGCGGCGATGCTTCTGGGGGGCGTTCTCATGACCTCGGCGTTCGCGGATGAGCTCAAAGTAGGCGACAAGGCTCCGGACTTCAAGCTGCAGGGGTCGGACGGAAAAACGTATTCCCTCGCGGAGATGAAAGGCCGGACCGTCGTCCTGGCCTGGTTCCCGAAAGCGTTCACCGGTGGTTGAACCCTCGAGTGCAACTCGCTCCGTGTGAGCGGGGATCTGATTCGCAAGTATGACGTCGCGTATTTCATGGCCAGCGTCGACAGCGTCGCCGACAACAAGGGGTTCGCTGAAAAAGAGCACGCCGACTTCCCTCTTCTGAGCGATCCCGACAAGCAGGTGGCTACCGCCTACGGCGTGGTCACGCCGGAACGCCAGTTTCCGTCGCGGTGGACGTACTACATCGGCCCTGACGGGAAGATCCTCTTCATCGACAAAG
>DAIUEK010000027.1:0-1083 GCA_036845165.1 Vicinamibacterales bacterium
CCGAGTTGATCTCGTCGTTCAGAACGACCAGCACGCCTTTGTTGCGCGCCGCGGGTTCGGCCGCCACGCGGAAGCCCTCGAGCAGGTTGGCGGCGCCTTCGTAGCCGAGGGTGCTCGGGTTGCGCATCGACCCGACCACCACGACCGGGCGCACGTCGCGGACGGTCAGGTCGAGAAAGTACGCCAGTTCCTCCAGCGTGTCCGTGCCGCTGGTGACGACGATGCCAGACAGAGCCGGGTCTTTCTGGTAGAGGTCATTGATGTGACGCGCCAGCTGTAGCCACTGGTCAAGGGTGACCTGGCTGCTCGCCACGTTCGCGAACTGCTCGGCCTCGGCGCGCACGTAGCGCGACAGCGAGGGAACCGCCAGCAGCAACTCGTCGGCCGTCAACCGGCTGCCGGCCCTGTTCGAAATCGTTCCGCCCGTGGCGACGAGGCGCACACGAGGCAGGTCCGCTGCGATCGAGACGACAGCGTGGAGCGTGAGCGCGACGAGGGCGAAGGCACAGGACCGGCCGATGAGACGTCTGGTCATAAGGTCAATACCGAATCGGGGCGCGAGGGATCAGGCCGTGCCGGAGGTGGCGCGGTGCGCGCGGGTCAGCCAGTCGAATAACTGGCGGGCCGCTTCGTCCGGCGTGGGGCCGTAGAAGGGCATGAGGGAGGTGGGCATCCCGGGCAGGCGCGCGATCTGCGCTCGCCACCGGTCATCGCGCACCATCGACGCTTCGATGTAGTACACCCGACCGCCGATGCTTTCCTTGAACCGACGAACGACCATCATGATGATTACTGCGAAGGGCCCGGAAGGAACCCTATTATTCTAAGCCGCTCCGCGCGTGCGTCAAGCGAAAGGGCCGACGAAGCGCGCGTCCACAGGCCGCGATTCGCATCTCCTCGAACGATCTCGCGCGAAGTCGTGTGGCGTTGGCGTCGCCTCCACAGGATTTGCACGGGGCGTGCACAACTTTTCCACAACGCGCGTCTCGGGGACCGATTGTTTGACAAGGCTTGACGGCTGCCGGGCCGGCCCCGTACGCTGAAGGCGCCATGTACAACCGGCGCCGGTTCTCTCTCGCGGTC
>DAIUEK010000027.1:1183-11027 GCA_036845165.1 Vicinamibacterales bacterium
CGCAGCTGCCGGCCGCCGCGAAACCGCTGTTCCGCGTCATCCTCAACGACGGCACGGCGTTGGTTTCCTTCGGCGAGTTCACCCGCGTGGGCGACCGCATCGTCTTCTCGATGCCGCTCGATTCGCCGCGGGGCGATCGCCTTCAGCTCGTCAACCTTCCGGCATCCGCGGTGGACTGGGAGAGTACGCAGGAGTACACCGACGCCACGCGCTACGCGCAGTACGTCGCCACCCGCGCCGAAGCCGACTTCGCCGTGCTCACCGGTGAAGTGGCGCAAGCGCTCAGCGAGATCGCCCTCGCGAAAGACCCCGGGCGTCGTCTTCAGCTTACCGAGCAGACACGCCGGATCATCGTCGCGTGGCCGATGGAGCACTACGGCTACCGATCGAACGACATCAACGACATGCTCTCGCTGCTCGAGGGCACGATCTCCGAGCTGCGCGGCGCGACCGGCGTCCGACAGTTCGGGTTCAGCCTGGTCGCCATGATCGAGCCGCCGACGATGCCGCTGCTGCTTGACCCGACGCCGTCGCAGGCGATCGACCAGGTGCTGCTGGCCGCCCGTCTCTCGGATATCCCGGCCGAGCGCATCACGCTGCTGCGGTCAGCCATCGGCGTCATCGACGAGAAGGCACGGTCCCTGCCCAGGATCTGGGCGCGTCAGGCCCGCGCGTCGGCGCAGGCGATGTTGAACGCCGAGCTCGAGGTGGAGCGGCGCTACGCCGACCTCTCGCGAGCCGCGACGGCGAAGGCCACGTCGGCGGCAGCCGAAGGCAACGTGCGCGGCGTCGAGCAGGCCGTCGCCAGACTGCAGAAGAACGACCGGGCGTTCGGCGAGAAGCGCAAGGATCAGGTGGCGAGCCTCCTCGCGCTCCTCCAGGATCGGCTCGACTCCGCGCGGCGACTGCGCCTGATGCGCGACCAGTGGGCCGGCAAAGCCGGAGCGTTTCGCGCCTACCGCCACGCGGTGTCCGGGCCGATCGCTCGGTTGGCGAGCCTCCGGTCGAAGCTCGAGGACGTCAAGGGACTTGCCGGTCCCGACGTGGCGTCGCTCCCGGACCTGATGCAGCGCTTCGAGCGGGTGTCGCGCCAGCTGGTGATGATCGCTCCGCCCCCGGACATGGCGCCGGCCCATGCCACGCTGCAATCTGCCGCCGACCTCGGGCAGCAGGCGATGCGTACGCGCGAACGAGCCGCCATGCAAGCCGACGTGGCCGCCGCGTGGGACGCGTCGTCGGCTGCCGCCGGATCCATCCTGATGCTCGCCCAGGCGAGGCAGCAGGTCGACGCCATCTCCCGGCCGCCGGAACTCCGGTGATCACCCCTCGCACGACCAGGCTCGTTCGGGCCGACAGCCTGCCCTCGCTGCACCGCGCGCTCCTGTCGCTGGCCTGCGGCGGCGACCTGGCCGGGACGCGGCAGCGGGCCGTCATCGTGCCGACACGCGCCGCCGCCCAGCACCTCCGTCAGACGCTCGAGAACCTGCACTTCGAACGGACGCCGCCCGGGCAGGACGCGGCGCTCGTGTTCCCGGAGCTGCTGACGCGAGATGACTGGTACCAGCGGATGCACGAGCGGGCCGGGTTCGCTGAGCCAAGGCTGTCCGCGCTCGAGCGCGAGGTCCTGCTCGGCGCCGCCGCCCGCGAGGCGGTCGAATCGGGCGCGGTCCCGCCGTTTCGTCTGCGGCCGGGGCTGATCGCCGGGATGCTCGCCTTCTACGACGCGCTGCGTTCGCAGCAGCGCACCATCGACGCGTTCGAGCGTGTCGTGGTTGGCGACCTCGAGCCACGCGCCGACGTTGATCGCGGCGCCGAACGCCTGCTGCGCCAGACGCGGTTCCTGGCCGCGGCGTTTCGTGCGTTCGAAGCGCGCCTGGCCTCTTCCGGCGGCCTCGACGAGCACGGCCTGCGGCAACGCCTGCTCGAACCAGGGACGACTTCCGGCTTCAGCCACATCGTGATCACCGTGGGCGATCGGACGGCCGAGCCCTCCGGCGGCCTGTACCCGGCGGACTTCGACCTGATGGTCCGGCTTCCGGACGTTCGCGCGATCGACATCGTCGCCACGTCTCGCCAGCTGGCCGCGGGGCTGGACGGACGACTGCGCGACCTCGTGCCCGAGCTCGAGGAGATCGAGGCCGAGGCGATCGCGACCTCGCCCAGGTTGACCGCTCCGGTCGGGGACCTGGCCAGGCTGCACTTCACGGCGCGCGACCGCGAGGAGGAACTGCGCGCGATTGCCCGCAGGATCAAGGAGACGGAGCGAGGGACCCAACCGACCCGGGCGCTCGACCGCGTGGCGGTCGTGTTCAAGCGCCCGTTGCCCTACATCTACCTCGCGCGGACCGTGTTCGACGCGGCGGGAATCGAGTACCAGGCGGCGGACGCGCTGCCGCTCGCGGCGGAACCGATGGCCGCGGCGCTCGATCTCCTGTTCGTTGTCGTCGAGTCCCGCTTCGCGAGGACCGCGCTCCTCGCGGTGCTGCGCTCGCCGCACCTGTCCGCGGATCCCGAGGCCGAGCGGATGACCGCGGAGGAGATAGACGCGTTCGATCGCGGCCTGGGAGAAGCGGGCTACCTGGGTGACCCGCAGGCGCTCGCGCGTCTCACCGAGGAGTGGTCGGGAAGCGGCGCACAGGCCGCGCGTGCGGCGGCGACGCTCGCCCTCGCCTTGCAGCCGTTGACCTTTGTCAGAAAGATGTCGGCGCACGCCGCGACGCTGCTGGACTTCCTCCGCGCCCATGAGCGGATGGACTTCCGCGACGACTCGATCCGGTCGCGCCATCTCCGCGCGCGCGCTGCGGTGCTCGGCGCCCTCGAACAACTGCGTCAGGCCGCGCTCGCCTTCGACGACCCGGAGAGGGGCTTCTCGGAGGTGGCTGCCACGATTCGCCGGTGGATCGAGTCTCAGACATTCTCGCCTCGCCTGGGCACGCGCGGCGTGCAGTTGGTGGACGCGCAGGCCGCTCGCTACGGGGCCTTCGACGTCGTCTACCTCGCCGGCCTGGCCGAAGGCGAGTGGCCGGAACCGTCCGGGCGGAACATCTTCTACCCGTCGTTCCTGCTCTCGCAGCTGGGATGGCCGCCGGAATCCGCGCGGCTGGCCGCGGCGCGCGCCGCCTTCGTCGATCTCCTGCGGCTCCCGCGCGAGCGGGTATCCGTCTTCACCTTCACGCTCGAGGACGATTCAATCGTCAACCCGTCGCCGCTGCTCGAGGAGGTGTCGCACAGCGGGCTGGAGGCGGACCGGGTCGATTCGCCTGAGACGCGCGTGTTCGTGGACGAGGCGCTTGGAGCCGCGCGGCCAGTCCAGGAGGCGGTGTCGGGCGATGCGCGAAGCTGGCTCGACCTCAGGCTCGGGCGGTCACCCGCCATCGCCCCGGAGTTCCACGGACATGCCGGCCCGGGGCGGCGGCGCGTTCACACCGTGACGGAGATCGACCGCTTCCTGCAGTGCCCGTTCAAGTATTTCGCGGCGACGATTCTCGAACTGCCCGAAGACGTGGCCGACGAGCCGTCGAGCACGCCGAGGGCGAAGGGCCAGTTCGTTCACGAGGTGTTCCGGGCGTTCTTCGACTCGTGGCAGGCGGCCGGCGGTGGGACGATCACGGCCGACGTGCTCGCCGAGGCGCGCCTGCAGTTCGCGCAGGTGGCCAGCCGGCTGCTCGACACGCTGCCGGCCGCGGAAGCTGCCCTCGAGCGGATGCGACTGCTGGGCTCGGTGGGCACACCCGGTCTGGGAGAGATCGTCCTGGCTGCCGAGGCGTCCCGCCCCGCGCCGGTGCGCGAACGACTGCTCGAGTACTCGCTCGACGGCGAGTTCACCGTGACGGCGCACGGCGTCACCCGCGCGGTCCGGTTGCGCGGGCAGGCCGACCGGATCGACCTGCTGGAGGACGGCCGCTTTCGGTTGATCGACTACAAGAACGGACGCTCGCCCGAGCCGGCCCAGACGATCCAGTTGCCGGTCTACGCGGTCTGTGCCCAGCAGCAACTGCAGCGCACGCGCGGTGCGCGCTGGGAGGTGGGCGAGGCCAGCTACATCGCCTTTGGCGAGCGCAAGCCGGTCCGGGTGATGATCGACGACGGCCCCGACGCGGCGAGGAAGCTTGCCGACGGGCAGGAACGGTTGATCGACGCGATCGACCGGATCGAGCGGGGCGAGTTTCCGCCGCGGCCCGCCACGCGGCGTCTCTGCGGGTACTGCGAGTACTCCACCGTGTGCCGAAAGGACTACGTGGATGGCGACTGATCTGCGGCTGCCGTTCGACGATCCGCCGTCGCCCGTGGAGGTGATGATCGCCCGCGACCAGGCGGCGCGCGCGTGTGCCGTGGATCCCGCGCGCAACGTCGTGCTGGAAGCCTCGGCGGGCACCGGCAAGACGCACGTCCTGGTGACCCGGTATATCAACCTGCTGCGTGCCGGCGTAGACCCGGCCAACATCCTCGCCATCACGTTCACGCGCAAGGCGGCTGCGGAGATGCGCGAGCGCATCGTTCACGGCCTGCGCGAGATGGCGCGGGTGTCGCCCGCCGACGAGGCGCGCTGGCGAATGCTGCGCGACCGCATCGGGGATATCGCGATCAGCACGATCGACGCGTTCTGCTTCGCGCTGCTGCGCGAGTTCCCGCTCGAGGCCGATCTCGACCCTGGCTTCGACGTAGCCGACGAGACGGTGATGCCGCGGCTGGTCGAGGACGCCCTCGACGTCGCGCTGCGCGCCGGGCGCCGGATTGCGGCCAGGGACGCCGACATGGGTCTGCTGCTGGCGGCGCTGGGGGAGAGGAAGGTCCGCCTCGGATTGGCGGCCCTGCTCGATCGGCGGCTGTCGGCCGGTCCGACGATTCGCCGCTTCCTGTCGGCGGCCCACGGGCCGTCTCCCGCCGAGGCGCTCTCGCGCGTCGTCGGCCGCATGCAGGAGGCGCTGACGTCGATGGAGGGCGGGCTCGAGGCGTTCATCCAGGACGGGCCCGTCGAGCACGAAGGGCACGCGCTGGTCGCGGCCGATCTGCGCGCGATTGCGGCGGGCCTCGACGTGGGCGTGGACGTGGACGCAGGCGCGGAGCCCGAGGTGCGCGTCCACACGGCGCGGGCCGTCCTCGATCGGGTGTCACGCTACTTCCTGAAGGATGATGGCGAGCCGCGGTCGCGTCCCGGCCGCGGCGTCCTCAAGAAGCACTTCCTGTCGCCAGCCGCGTGGACGCGGCACTTGCGCGCCCTGGTGGCCGTAGCCCCGCAGGTGGCCGCGGCGCTCGAGACGTTCGACCGCGACGTGAACGTCGCGATGGTGCGGGCCGTGAGCCGCCTGTTCCGGATCGCCCGCTGGCGCTACCGGCAGGCACTCGACACGCAGGCCCTGGTGGACTTCCCAGAGGCGTTGTCGCGGGCGCTTCACCTCCTCCGGCAGATGGACGAGTTCGCCCAGAGCCGGTATCGCCTGGAAGCGCGGTACCACCACGTGCTCGTGGACGAGTTCCAGGACACGAACCCGTCGCAGTGGCGCCTCGTCGCCCGGCTGATCGAGTCGTGGGGCGAGGGATTCGGCCTCGCGCACGACGGCCCGCTACAGCCGTCGATCTTCATCGTGGGGGATCGCAAGCAGTCGATCTACGCGTTTCGCGACGCCGACGTCCGGATGCTGCGGCGCGCGCGGCGCTACATCGCGGCGCTGAGGCCGGACGGCAAGGTGCGCCGCACGATCGCGCGGAGCTTTCGCGCGGTCGCCGAGCTGCAGGCGTTCACCAACGACCTGTTCGCGTCGATCGACACGTCGGTCAAGCGGGCCGACGCCTTCCGCTTTACAGCGAGCGACCGGTTCCCGGTGGATGCGCCCCAGGCGGGGGGCGATCGGCTCGGCCTGATCGCGGCCGCCGGGGCGCAGGCCTCGGCCGCGGCGATCGCCGATGAGATCGGACGGTTGCTGTCGGATGGCGTCGTTCGCGATCGACAGACCGGTCTCTCGCGGTCCGCGCGCCCGGGCGACATCGCCATCCTGTTCAGGTCCCGCGAGAGCCACCGTGAGATCGAGGCCGCGCTCGAATCGCGCGGGATTCCAACCTACGTCTACAAGGGGCTGGGCTTCTTCGACGCCGACGAAGTGAAGGACCTCATGGCTCTCCTTCGCTGCCTGGGCAATCCCGCCTCGGCCTTGCGCGCGGCGGCGCTGCTCCGGTCACGGTTCGTTCGTCTGTCGGACCGGGCCGTCCGGCTGCTGGCGCCCCGGTTCGGCGCGTGGCTCACGGGGACCGAGGACTGGCCCGCCGGCCTGGACGACGAGGACCGCCGCGTGCTCGATCGGCTGCGGATGTCGCTGGCCCTCTGGCTGCCGCTCGTGGACCTCGTTCCGCCCGCCGAAGTGCTGGACCGGGTCATCGACGACGCGGCCTACGCCTTCGAGCTGCGGGGGCCGCGGTCGATCCAGGCGCGCGAGAACCTCAAGAAGGTGCGCGCGATGGCCCGCCGCCTGCAGAACCGCGGCTACGCGACGATGTCACGCATCGCCGATCACCTGGACCGACTGTCGGCGGGCGACGAGTCCAACGCGGTTGTGGACGCGCTGGATGCCGTGAACCTGATGACCGTCCACGCGGCCAAGGGACTGGAGTTCCCGTTCGTCTTCGTCACCAACCTGACGAGGGGAACGGGCGGGCGAGGCGATCCGATCGTGATCCTGCCGGCCGGCGCGAACGGGCGGCCGCTCGTGTCGGTGGGCGGAAGCCTGCCCGAGGCCGACGAGGTGATGCGCGAGCGCGACCGCGAAGAGACCAAGCGCCTGCTGTACGTCGCGATCACCCGGGCGCGCGAAAGGCTCTACCTGGCCGCCGTGCTGAAGCAGGGCCGCTTCCAGGCGGCGCCGGGCAGCCTCGGCGAAGTCCTGCCGGCATCGCTGCGCGAGGTGTTCACCCAGGCGCCCGGGGCCGCGGCGACGATCGAGTGGCGCGCGGAGAGCGGGGGCGTGCACACCTTCCGTCTCGCGACGGCGGGGCCAGACACCGCGACCCGGTCGGAATCAGCTGGCGCGGAAGTGGGCGACACGGGTGAAAGGCCAGGCGGGGCGGAGCGGACCGACTTCGCGCCATTGCGGGATGCGCGTGGCGAGCGCCGGGTGGGCGCAGCAGCCTATGCGATATCCACCGGCCCGGAGCCGACTTCCCCCGAGGCAGGAACGTCGGTTCAAGTCCAGGCGGGTCCGGACCCCGCCATGGTGGGCACCGTCGTCCATCGCCTGTTCCAGCTCAGTCACGGGATGCCGGCCCCCGATCCCGTTTGGCTGGACCAGCGCGCCCGCGCGTTCATCCTGGGCCGGGAAGACAGGGATGCGCCTGGCACTGCCGGTCTGGTCTCGGCGGCAGTTGCGGCGTTTCTTACGCTGCGCGCACGGCCGGATCTCGCAGAACTGATCGACGGGGCAGTCTGCTACTACGAAGTCCCGTTCTCCTTGCGAGCGTCCCGGCCGGAAGATGCCGGCACCGATCGTGAGCCGGTGATCGTCAGGGGAAGCATCGATTGCCTCGCGCAGCGGCCGGATGGCGGCGCGACGGTGGTGGAGCTGAAGACGGGCCGGCCGCAGAGGTGGCACCAGACCCAGATCGATCTCTACGTGCGCGCGGCTCGCGGTCTGCTCCCTGGCGTCGCCGTGCACGGCCGTCTCATCTATCTCGATGCCGAACACTCCGCGGTCTGAATCCTGCCTCGATGCAACCGGAGCCGCCTCGTGGGCGTCTAATCAGGTGAGCGGCCGATCGCCAGCGGGATCGTGGGAGGAGAGGAGAGGTGGATCGGATGATGATGACAAGCAGGCACACACGACTTCCCGCGATGCCGGAAGCCGCGCAGTTCCAATTGGAGACGCTGGATCGGCTGCCGTGCGGGTGCATTGTCGCGATCCACAGCGTCCCACCGTCGGGCGTCAGGGTCGTCTCGCTCGAGGCGAAGGGACCGCACTGCACGTTCGCGACCCACCGGGCCAACAAGGTCATCCGGCTGGGCGAGTCGTTCGACCCGTTCGGCTACGAGGACGGGGAGGATCTTTCCATCTGAAGGGAAACGGCGGTGCCCCACTCCCGCGCCCTGGTTTCGGCCTCATCCTGTGAGGCGCCGACGAGCAGGACGGATCGGTAGGGACCGTTCTGGCTTGGCTGCGTAATCCATGCCACCCAATGGGGTCCGCGCGCCTCGCTGTGGACCTGGAACGTGGTTGCTGGCTGACGTTTCATGCTGTGTTTCCCTTCATCCCGGGGCTGGGCGGCAGGCCCGAGAAGATCGTCATTGCTTCAGCAGGGTCTGATTCCGTACAATTCCTTGTGGTAAGCGGTCTCGAGCGTAGCGGCACAAGGAGCCCACTCATGGCGTTGACCTGTGTGAATTGCGGCAATTCCCGGAACTTTCTGGTCAAGACGTTGCAGATGCACGTCGTCCGACTGGAAGATGCACGGGTGGATGTCACCGAAGAAGGCCGGCCCGCCGTGCTCGAGGTGCTGTGCGACGAGTGCGACACGGCGCTGAACTTCGAAGAAGTCGAAGACGTCCTCCGGAAGGAAATCCTGCTGACGCTCGGGGCGCGGTAGCCGGCCGTCGCCTTACGCTACTTCCTGCCTTCCTGTTCAATCTCCTCGAAGTAATCACATTCGGGGCAGACCCACTCGCTGACCTTCCGGCGTTTCGCCTCGGAAGTGCCCGGCACGAGGTCTACCAGTTCCATATCCTTGCGGCGCATTCGTTCGCCGCACATCGGGCATTCCTTCGTGTCGGTCTTTGAAATCATGCGATATCCGGGCCGGATGGTACCACCCGTGCGTTGCCTTGACAAGGCTCGCGCATCGCTCCTATCGTAGCGAGTACTTCACAGCGGGGAAAAGAAACCCGGCCGAGCTTCTTTGGTCCCCGCTCGACCGGGTTATGCTGGACGGGAGATGAAGAAACACGTCGACCTGGTCGCCCTGCTCTTCATGCTGTGGGGCGGGATGTGCCTGCTGCTCAGCGTCTCGTTGCTCTCGACCGGGATCGCGGCGACCGCGATTGGGGCGGCGGCCACCGGGGCCGCGACGGGCGGCAAGCTGGCGGCGGGCATTGTCGCCGCCGTGTTCTTCACGCTGGCCGCGATCGGCTTCGTCTTCGGTTCCGCGCACCTCTTGATCGGGTCGCGGCTGCGCCGTTTCCGCGAGTGGGCGAGGGCGTTTGCGATCGTCCTGTCCGTCGTGGACCTCTTTCTGATCCCGTTTGGAACCGCGCTGGGCCTCTACGCCCTCTGGGCGCTCATCCACGAGCGGTCGAAACCGCTCTTCGAGCAGGACCTTCCGGCCATCCCTCGCGTCGAGCCCTGAGTCGGTCCGAACCGCCCCCCCCGGTCCGCCTTGCCGCCTTCACTAATCCGGCACGTCCACCGTTCCAACCGGCGTCCATGGACCGCATCGCGCAATCCGTTTGGCCGTGCGCCAACCGCCCACCAGGAACCCGTGGCGCTCTATCACGGTGATCGCGTAGTTGCTGCAGGTGGGCGTGAAGCGGCACTGCGCGCCGAGATGGCCTGACCAGTGGGTTTTATACCAACGGATTGCCGACAGGGCTGCGCGCGACGTCAGTTGCTCACGAGGAGGACGCGAGAGGTCGGCAGCGAGGAGCGCGAAACCGACGAGGCACAGGAGTGCGGCCACGCTCGCGAGGCGGACCAGGGCGGGCCGACGACGGAAGGCGGACCAGTTCCTCACAGGAGCCAGCCGTCAGACGTCTTGAACGGCCAAAGTGGTTGCGAATGCGTCAGGCTGTTCGACATCCATCTGGCCGTTCAAGACGTCTGGCCGCCCCGCGCTTCGCGGGGCCAGCCAACAGCGTTTCTGGTTCTAG
>DAIUEK010000028.1:0-11016 GCA_036845165.1 Vicinamibacterales bacterium
ATGTAATACAAGTCGTACTCGATCCGCTTTTCAAGGGACGTGTTTCCGCGCCAGCCGTTGACCTGCGCCCAGCCGGTGATGCCGGCCTTCACCTTGTGGCGCAGCATGTACTGGGGAATGCGGTGCTTGAACTGCTCGACGAAGTAGGGGCGCTCGGGCCGCGGGCCCACGATCGACATGTCGCCGCGGAGCACGTTCCAGAGCTGCGGCAGTTCGTCCAAGTCGGAGCGCCGGAGCCACTTGCCGATGGGGGTCGCCCGGGGATCGTCGTCGCGCGCCCAGACCGGGCCGGTGTCGTCCTCGGCCCCTTCGTGCATCGAGCGGAACTTGTAGACGTCGAACGCCTTCCCGTCGAGCCCCATGCGCTCCTGCGTGTAGAACGCCGCGCCGGGGGAGGCGCGCTTGATGAGGACCGCGATGATCGCGAAGGGGACGGCGCACACGGCGAGCGCCGACGCCGAAATCGTGATGTCGATCGCGCGCTTCAGGACGCTGTTGAAGCCGCGCAGCGGGACGTCGTTGAGGCTGATGATGGGGACGCCGTCGAGGTTCTCGAGGCGGGCCCGCAGGGCGATGAACTGCAGCAGGTCGGGGACGACGTGGATGTCCACCCCTTCGCGGTTGGTGGCCTCGACGAGCCCCAGCATCTTGACGTGCTCGTCCAGCGGCAGCGCGACGTAGAGATGGTCCACCCGCTCACGCCGGATCACATCGGCGGCCTCGTTCAGCGTGCCGACGAGCGGAATGCCGCGGTAGCCGATGTGATCGCCCATCCGGTCGTCGAGGAAGCCGACGATCTTGAATCCGAGCTCGCGGTGTTCGAGGACCTTGTCCGCGACGACACGGCCGAGATCGCCCGCGCCGGCGATGAGGACGCGCTTCAGGCCGATACCGGCACGCCACCGCCGCTCGAGCGCCTCGCGCACCAGCTCGCGCGACGCGTAGGAGAAGGCCACGTTCAGGATCAGGAACAGCAGCCAGACCCACTGCGAGACTTCGTAGAGGCCGACGTCTTTTGCGGGTTCGGCGGTGTAGTAGGTCTGGTAGTAGAGCGTCCCGCCCAGGCCCAGGACGACCGCCAGGATCGTCCCGACGAACACGCCGAAGAAATCATCCACGCGCGAGCGTCCGCGGCGGAGCCGGTAGAGCCCCTGCACCTGGAAGGCGACCGGCACGAGGAGACCGATGAACGGCGCGATCCGCAGGTACTGGACGAAGGGAGGGATGCCCTTGTGAACGGGGAGCAGGCCGGCGAGAATCTCGAAGCGCAGCAGGTAGGCGACGAGAAACGCCGTGAGGCCGAGCAGCGTGTCGCCGATGACGAAGAAGACGACGAGCAGACGGTTGTATCTCTTCACCATGGCTGGTTCTCGCGAACGGCAGGGTTGCCGCGACGGTGCCGGTACCGTGCGGCACTGCTTCGATCTCCCGGGTCGCTCGTCGGCGTGTGCCTCATCTCACGACGATCGTCGTGCGAACCCCGGCTTTCGCAGGCGCGCGGGGATTCGATCACCTTCTGAAACTGTTCCTGGAAGCGGGCCTTGGAGAACGACTCCGCGTGGCGGCGAATGGCTGCGCTGTCGAACTCGCGCGAGGACACGTCGCGCAGGGCCGCGGCGAACGCCTCGACAGAAGGGTCGTTCACGAGCACACCGGTCACGCCGTCCACCACGCTTTCAACCGCGCCGCCTTCGGCCAGAGCCACGACCGGCCGCCCGCATGCCTGCGCCTCGACGGGCACCATGCCGAAATCCTCGATGCCCGGCATCAGGACGGCCCGGCAGCGCTGGTAGAGGTCACGAATCCCGGCATCCTCGAGCCAGCCGGAAAACTCCACGTGGCCACCCCCGGTGTCCGCGAGACGACGCAGGCGGGCTTCTTCAGGGCCTCTGCCGACGATCGTCAACGGGGCCGCCGCCGCCGCGCAGGCGCGGATGGCGACGTCCAGCCGTTTGTACGGCACGAGGGCCGACACGACGAGGACAAACGGCTCGGGACTCCGGGCTGGGGCTGGACGGTAAAAGGTTGTATCAACAGGGGGATACACGACAGTCGACCCGCGATTATAGTATCGGCGGATTCTTCCCGCAACATAATGAGAATTCGCCACATAGCGGTCGACCCGCCCCGCCGTGGCGACGTCCCACCGGGCCAGCCTGGCCAGGACCGGCCGCAGGCAGCGCGAGCGCAGCGGTCCGACCTGATCCGGCCCGAAATACGAGTCGAACTGGTCCCAGGCGTAGCGCATGGGCGAGTGGCAGTAGCAGACGTGCCGGGCGCGTCCGGGGACCACGACCGACTTCGCGGCGCAATGGCTCGTGCTGATGACGAGGTCGAAGGGGTCGAAGTCGAACTGTTCGATGGCGGTGGGGAAGAGCGGGAGGTACCGCCGATAGTGGCGCGCGGCGGAGGGGAGCCACTGCACGAACGATCGCCGTTCCGGGTGCGTCTCGAGCGGCGCGGAGACCGAGCCCCGCACGTGCAGCAGCGTGTGGATCGTCGCCTCCGGGTAGAGCTCCGCGATGGCCTCCAGCACTTTCTCGCCGCCGCGCATGCCGGTGAGCCAGTCGTGGACCAGTGCCACGCGTCGAGGGTCGATGATCGAGCGTCGAGGATCGACGGTCCTCGGTCCCCGGTCCTCGGTCCTCGTCAAGTCATCACCTCCTCATAGATCTCCCGCACCCTCTTGATCGACCGCTCCCACGAGAACTCGCGGGCGCGGATCAGGCCGCGCTGCCGCAGATCGCTCCGGAGCGCGGCGTCGGTGAGCACGCGGTGCATCGCCTCGGCGATCGCCGCGGACTCGTACGGGTCGATCATCAGCGCGGCGTCGCCGACGACTTCCGGCAGCGATGAGACGTTCGACGTGATGACGGGGGTCCCGCTCGCCATCGCCTCGAGCGGGGGGAGCCCGAAGCCTTCATACAGGGACGGGAACACGAAGACGTCGGCGAGGCGATAGAGCGCCGCGAGCGTCTGGTCGGAAACGAAGCCGAAGAACCGCACCTGCTTGTGCAGCTTGTGCCGGTGCACGGCGCGGCGAAGCGCCGCGTACTTCGAGATCTCGTCCCCGATAATCAGCAGCTGGACGTCCTTCAGCTCCGGGCTGTTCTGGCGCAGCAGGTGAAACGACTCGATCAGCCGCTCGAGATTCTTGTGGGGCTTGATGTTCCCGGCGTAGAGGATGAACGGATCGGTGAGCCGGTAGCGCTCGCGGACGCGCGCCACTTCGTCGGCGGGCGGTTCCTGCCAGAAACGATCGTCGATGGCGTTGTAGATGACCTCGATGCGCGACGCGGGAACCCGGAGATACCGCAGGATGTCGGCCTTGGAGGCCTCCGAGACGGTGATCACGCGCGCCGCGCGATGCGTCGCCGTCCACATCTGGGCCCGGGCGTAGGCGTACCCGAGCTTGCTCGGAAGGTACTGCGGGAAGCGCAGGTGAATGCAATCGTGGATCGTGACGACCGACGTGCACGGGGTCAGCGGCGGGAGGACGTAGTGGGGGGCATGGAAGAGCTCAGCCCCTTCGCGCCTGAGCGCCATCGGGATCGCGAACTGCTCGGCCACGGAGTACGGCCCCGCGGTCTCGATGACCGGCCGGAACCTGGGCCCAAGCTCCTCGATCGTGTCGCAGTCGATGCCACGGCAGAACACCACGTACTCGTTCGTGGCATCCTGCCGCGCAAGCTGGCGCAGCAGGTTGCGCACGTAAGTGCCGACGCCGTAGTCCCGAAGCTTACGCGCGTCGATGGCTATACGCACTGTGGAATCTTACGCTGGAAGTCTACAGTTGGCAGTTCACAGATAGCAGTTGAAGGCAACAACGCTCCTTCTGTCGCCGGCGAACTGCGAACCGCAAACTGAACTGCCAACTGCAAACTGCGAACTGTTAACCATCGATCCGGTCGCCTCTGAGCCGAAGGTACAGTCTGAGAAGGCCCACCCACCTCGGATGGTGTTTCTGGTAAAACGCGATGTGGCTGCGGCGGTACGCCGAGCGGCTCGCCTCCGGCTGCGACGCGCGGGAGCGGCCCCGCACGTGCGTGATCTCGGCGGCGGGTGTGAACAGGACCTTGCGCCCCAGCTGACGGACCGCATGGCAGAAGTCCACATCCTCCGTGTAGAGAAAGAAACGCTCGTCGAGCAGGCCCACCGCCTCCGCCTCCGCGCGGCGCACGAGCAGGCACGCGCCGCTCACCCAGTCCACGAACTGCTCGCGCGCAGTCTCCGCGGCAATCCACGCGGCCGACCGATGCTTCTGCCGGAATTCGTTGAGCGGGGACATCATCGGTCCGAAGGACAGCTCCGGACGTCCCTCGGCATCGAGCAGTCGCGGCCCGGCGATGGCGACGCCGGGGACGGCGACGAGCCGCGCGACCAGCCGATCGATCGCCCCCGCGGGCACGCGTGTATCGCTGTTCAGGAGCAGGAGCAGGTCGCCGCGGCTCGCGCGAATGCCCGCGTTGTTGGCGGAGGCGAATCCCGCATTCCGCCCCATCGGGATGACCGTCACCCCCGGAGACGCGCGCGCGGCCTCGACGCTCAGGTCCGCCGACGCGTTGTCCACGACGATGACCTCGTGATCCATCGCCGGCGGCGCGTCCGTCAGCGACTGGAGACACGTCTGAAGGTCCGCGCGCGCGTTGAAGCTGACGATGACGATCGACAGCGTGCTCACCGCCGCACGATCCCTTCGATCCCCGCCAGCGTCTGGTCCGCCGCGGTGTCCCAGGAGTAGCGCGCGAGCACGGCGGGCGCGTGCGCGAGCAGCGCCGCGCCACGGGTCGGATCCTCGAGCAGCGTCCGGATGGCCGTCGCGGCGCTGCGCACGTCGCTCTCGCGCGGGACGTACCACGCGGCGTCGCCGTAGACCTCCCGCGCGATCGGCGTATCGAGGACGACGATCGGGATACCCGCCGAGAGCGCTTCGAGCGGCGTCAGGCCGAACCCTTCGTACTCGGACAGGAACACGAAAACGGCCGCGCGCGCGTACAGCGATTCCAGCTCTTCTTCCGACACGTAATTCCTGATCTCGACGCGGGCGCCAACGCCGGCCTCGGCCGCGAGCCCCGGGAGATCGAGCGCCGGGTAACTGCGGTCCGCTCCCGCGATGACGAGCCGCGCCTCCGGCCGCGCGGCGGTCGCCGCGGCGAATGCGGTGAGCGTGGAGGGGAGGCGCCGGCGGTTGAAAATGGATCCGGAAAACAGCACGAGCGGATCGCGGGGGGCCGTGCCGGGGGATCGTCGCGTGACGCCGGGAGCAATCACGCGCACCCGCTCCGCGGAGACGGACAGGCGCTCCAGGATCTCGCCGCGCGAGAACTCGGAGTCGGTGAACACGACCTCCGCCGCGCGCGCGGCCTGCCGCGTCAGGAGCCGCCGTCGCGCCCCTTCCCGCGGCCGGAACCACTCGGGGCGCGCCGCGAAGGAGACGTCGTGGATGGTGACCGCCAGCGGCACGCCAAGGGCCAGCGGCGCCGTGTAGGCGCCGGCGAAGAACACGTCAGGCGGATTCGCCCGGACGGCCCGGCGCAGATGCGTCTGCTCCCACCACGTGCCGCGCCCGCTCCCGGCGACGATCTCCCGCATGTTCGCGGTCTCCGGCACGGCGCGCAGGAACGGCAAGGGCTCTGGTGTGTAGAGGATGAACCGGCGCGACGCCGCATCGGGGCGCACGGCCCAGCGGCGAAGCAGCTCCCCCAGATAGCGTCCGACCCCGGTCGGCTCGCCGAGCAGCTCGCGGGCGTCAATCCCGATCGTGATGGGGTCGGGGGCGGTCATGCGAGCCTGCGGTACGCCGCGAGGAGCGTCTGCGCACTCCCGTCCCACGAATATTCGCGCGCGCGCGCAAAACCGCGCTCCGTGGCCTGCGCCGCGGTCGCGGGGTCCTGCAGGTAGCGCTGCATCGCCGCCGCGAGGCCCCGGACGTCATCAGGCTCGATGATCTGCGCCGCGTCCCCGGCCACTTCCGGCAGCGCGCCCCGGCGGCTGACGATGGCCGGCACGCCGACCGTCATCGCCTCCAGGACGGTCATCCCGAAGCCCTCGAGATGGCTGGGGAGCACCAGCATCGAAGCCTGCGCATACAGATCGTAGCGGCGTTCGCTCGCGACGTACCCGAGGTGCTCGACGTGTCCGGCCAGAGGAGGCTCGGCGATGGCCCGCAGCCACGGCGCGGCCGCCGTCGTCGCGCCGCCCGCCAGCCACAGCGGCGGCGCATCCGGCATGGTCTCGCGCAGCGCCGCATACGCCTGGAGGAGCACCCCGACATTCTTTCGCGGTTCCAGCGTCCCCATGAACAGAATCGGCCCGCGAGGTGCGGGCGCCCGCCGGGCGGGCCAGGCAGGGGCGCCCGGGGAGCAGAGGACGATGCGGTCGCGAGGGACGCCGAGGCGTCGTTCGATGTCGCCGGCGGTAAATCGGGAGATGGTCACTACGGCCGCCGCACGTCGCGCGTGTTCCGGCGCAAGCCGCCGGTAATCGCGGCGGATCTCCGCGCGCGTCCGCTCGGGGTGATCGAGGAAGTCGAGATCGTAGAGGGTGACAATCTGTCGCGCGCGGCGAGCCGGTATGAGGAGCGGGTGCGCCGAGTGGGCGATGTCGATCGGACCCGCGAAGCGCTCGACGGGTGGCCATCCCAGTCGATGCCAGGCGAGGTTCAGGAGCCGGACCGGCACCTTCGCGTCGACGACCCGCGCGCCGGGCACGCGTCCGTCCGGCAGGCGGTCCTTCCACGAGCTCGAGAAGAGCGTCAGCGCGTCCGACGGGCCCAGGCGGCGGATGAGGGCGGCGGCGATTTCATGCACGTACTCGCCAACCCCGGTGCGCTCGCGAAGCGCCGGCCGATAGTCGAGCAGAATCCGCAAGTCCGGGCCATGGTAGCACAACCTATTGTGGCGGCAACTCCTTACGCCTCTATTAATTGACACGATTTTTGCGATCGTGTTAGCGTTAGGGATTTACTCGGCTGCCCGGAGCACGCACTCATGAAAATTGCGGTCGTCGGAACGGGTTACGTCGGACTGGTGGCGGGCGCCTGCCTCGCCGAAAACGGGAACGACGTCGTCTGCATCGACAAGGATGCCGCCAAGGTCCGCGCGCTCCAGCGCGGCCGGCTTCCCATCTACGAGCCCGGCCTCGAGGAACTCGTGCGCCGCAACCGGGCGGAGAAGCGGCTGACGTTCACGACCGACCTGCCCAAAGGCGTGCGCGGCTCGCAGATCATCTTCATCGCCGTGGGCACCCCCACCGGCGAAGACGGCTCGGCCGACCTGCGCCACGTCCTGGAGGTCGCGAAGCAGATTGGCAAGGCGATGAACGGCTACAAGGTCATCGTCGACAAGAGCACCGTGCCGGTGGGCACGAGCGAGAAGGTGCGCGAGGTCATAAAGAAGGAGACGTCGCATCCCTTCAGCGTGGTCAGCAACCCCGAGTTCCTGAAGCAGGGGGCCGCGATCGAAGACTTCATGAAGCCGGACCGGGTCGTCATCGGCGCCGAGGATCAGCGCGCCGGCGAGATCATGAAGGAGCTCTATGCGCCCTTCACCCGCACGGGCGCGCCGATCATGATGATGGACTGCGCCAGCGCGGAGCTCTGCAAGTACGCCGCGAACGCGATGCTGGCGACGCGCATCTCGTTCATGAACGAGGTGGCCAACGTCTGTGAGGTGGTGGGGGCCGACGTCGATCACGTCCGCCGCGCGGTCGCCTCAGACCGGCGCATCGGTTCCGCGTTCCTCTTCCCGGGCGTCGGCTACGGCGGCAGCTGCTTTCCGAAAGACGTGAAGGCGATCGTGCAGTTCGCGGCCGCAAAGAACTACGAATTTCAGATCCTGAGAGCGGTCGAGAGCGTCAACGACAAGCAGAAGGTCCGGCTGCTGGCCAAGATGAAGCAGCACTTCGGCTCGCTGAAGGGGAAGCGCATCGCGGTGTGGGGGCTGGCGTTCAAGCCGAAAACCGATGACATGCGCGACGCGCCCGCCGTGCCGCTGATTGCGGCGCTCCTGGATGCCGGGGCCACCGTCGCCGCCTACGATCCGGAGGCGATGAAGGTCGCGCGCGACATCTTCGGCACCCGCGTGGACTTCGCCGACAAGAGCTACGACGCCGTCGCCGGCGCGGACGGCCTGGCGCTTGTGACCGAGTGGTCCGAGTTCCGCGAGCCGGACTGGAACAAGATCAAGAAGCTGATGCGGACGCCGGTCATCTTCGACGGCCGCAATCTGTACAACCCGGACCAGTTGCGGGGGCTCGGGTTCGCCTACCTGTCGATGGGCCGTCGGTGAGCGTGCTCGTCACGGGCGGCGCCGGCTACATCGGCAGCCACGCCGTCAAGGCGCTGCGCGCCGCCGGCAGTGACGTCGTGATCTACGACGACCTCAGCGCGGGCCACCGCGCCGCGGCGAAGGGGGCCGGTGCGGCGCTCGAGCTGGGGGACATCCGTGACGTGTCCCGCCTGCGTGCCGTCCTCGCCGCGCATCGGGTGGACGCCGTGATGCATTTCGCGGGCTGGCTGTCGGTCGGCGAGTCCGTCACGCGCCCGATCGAGTACTACGACAACAACGTCGGCGGCGCGCTCGCCGTGCTGCGGGCGATGGTCGACACCGGGGTCACGCACTTCATCTTTTCGTCCACCGCCGCGACGTTCGGGACTCCTGTCGAGACCCCCATCACCGAGAGCCATCCCCAGCGGCCGATTAACGCGTACGGGGAGACAAAGCTCGCGATCGAGCGGGCGCTCCCGCATTTCGAGCGGGCGTATGGCCTGCGCTCCGTGGTGTTGCGCTACTTCAACGCCGCGGGGGCCGATCCTGATGGCGTCCTGGGGGAGGATCACGACCCGGAGATCCACGTGATTCCGCGGGCCATCGACGCCGCGCTCGGGCGCGACCGCTTCGCGATCTTCGGGGCGGATTACGCCACGCCGGACGGCACCTGCCTGCGCGACTACGTCCACGTGACGGACCTGGCCTCCGCCCATGTCCTGGCGCTCGGTGCCCTTCGCGCCGGCGGGGAGTCGGCGGCATACAATCTCGGCTCCGGCCGTCCCCTCTCGGTCCGTGAGGTGGTGGACGCGGTCGAGCGGGTGACCGGCCGCACGGTGCCGGTGACGATCGGCGGGCGGCGGGAGGGGGATCCGGCGATCCTGTTCGCGTCGAGCGACAAAATCCGGCGGACCCTCGGCTGGACGCCGCGGTACGAGGAGATCGACGTGATTGTCGAAACGGCCTGGCGCTGGCGAGAGGCCCATCCGCGGGGATACGACGATCGAGGAGCGAGGACCGAGGACCGAGGCACACAGGACCAAGGGACCAAGGACCGAGGGACTCAGGGACGAAGGGACTGAGTGGAACAGCACCCCCTGCGGCGCCTGCTTACCTACGCGCGGCCGTACCGCGGGCGGTTCGTCGTCGCGCTGGTCGCGATGCTGCTCTACGCGGGCGCGAGCGCCGGCGTCGCCTATCTGATCAAGCCGATGATCAACAACATCCTGCCGGGCGAAGGCTCGATCCCGTTCTCGTTCTGGGCCGGCCTGATCATCGTCGCGTACGTCGCCAAGGGGGTCGGATCGTACTTCTCGACCTATCTGATGACGGACATCGGCCAGCGCGTCGTCCGGGACATCCGCGACACGCTGTTCCGCCACATCCTCGATCAGTCCGCGGCGTTCTTCAGCCGTCGCACCACCGGGCAGTTGATGTCGCGGATCACGAACGACGTCAGCCAGGTCCAGCAGGCCGTGTCGGAGACGATCGGCGATCTGCTGCGTGAGGGGCTGTCGGCGATTGGCTACGTGGTGCTGATGTTCTATTTCGAGTGGCGCCTCGCCCTCCTGTCGATGGTCGGCGCCCCCATTGTCGTCTACCCGCTCGTCCGTCTGGGGCAGCGGGTCAGGCGGTCCACCCGCCGCAGCCAGGAGCACCTCGAGCACCTGTCGCACCTGACAGCGGAAGCCTTCAGCGGCCATCGCATCGTCAAGGCGTTCGGGGCCGAGCGCCACGAGGCCGAGCGCTTCGCGGTCGCGTCGGATCGGTTGTACCGGACGAACCTCAAGATTACGAGCACGGTCTCAGTGCTGCCGCCCATGATGGAGTTTCTCGGCAGCATGGCGGTCATCGGGCTGCTCTGGTACGGACGCAAGCAGATTGCGAGCCAGCTCACGACGACAGGGGAGTTCCTCGCGTTCATCGCGGCGGCATTCATGCTCTACACGCCGGTGAAGCGTCTGAGCCGTGTGAACGCGAGCCTCCAGCAGGCCATCGCGGCGGCGACGCGGATCTTCGAGATGCTCGACACGCACTCCGAGGTCCTGGAGCGGCCCGGCGCGCGCCCGCTCGTGCCGCTGACGCGCGGGATCGAGTTCCGTGATGTGAGCTTCGCCTACGACGATGGGGCGGGGAAGGTCGTGCTGCGGAACGTGTCGTTCGGCGCGCGCGCGGGGCAGGTCGTCGCGCTCGTCGGGCTGAGCGGCGCGGGAAAGACCACGCTGGTCAATCTGCTGCCGCGCTTCTACGACGTCACGGGCGGCGCGATCCTGATCGACGGCATGGATATTCGCGACGTCACGCTGAAGTCGCTGCGCCAGCAGATCGGTATCGTGACGCAGGAGACCGTGCTCTTCGACGACACGATCGCGAACAACATCGCGTATGGCCTGCCGGGATCGACGCCCCAGGCGCTCGAAGAGGCGGCGCGCGCGGCGCACGCGCACGACTTCATCATGACGCTGCCCGACAAGTACCAGACGCGCATCGGCGAGCGCGGGCAGCGGCTGTCCGGCGGCCAGCGGCAGCGGCTGGCCATCGCGCGCGCGCTGCTGAAGAACTCGCCGATCCTGATCCTGGACGAAGCGACCTCGTCGCTCGACGCCGAATCCGAACTGCTGGTGCAGGACGCCCTGGCCAACCTGATGCGGAACCGCACGGCCTTCGTCATCGCGCACCGGTTGTCGACGGTCCGTCGCGCCGACGCGATCGTCGCGCTGGAGCGCGGGCGCGTGGCCGAAATCGGCCG
>DAIUEK010000029.1:0-8476 GCA_036845165.1 Vicinamibacterales bacterium
AGCCTCAGCAAGTGGTGGGGACACGACATCTATCTCGGCGCCATCGTCGTCCTGCCGGAAGGCTTCGACGCGCATCCGGACGCGCGCTACCCGGTCGCGTACAACCAGGGACACTTCCCCAGCACGTTCGCGTTGCGTGACCAGTTCCTCGAAGACTGGAAGTCCGGCAAGCTCGGCCGCTTCATCATCGTCCTGATGCAGCACCCGACGCCGTTCTACGACGATTCGTACGCGGTGAACTCCGCCAACAACGGTCCCTACGGCGACGCGCTCACGCAGGAGCTGATCCCGCGCGTCGAGAAGCAGTTCCGCGGCATAGGCCAGCCCTGGGCCCGCGTCGTGTACGGCGGATCGACGGGCGGCTGGGAGTCGCTGGCGTGGCAGGTCTTCTACCCGGACATGTTCAACGGCACGTGGACGTTCTGTCCCGATCCGGTCGACTTCCGCTATTTCCAGATGGTGAACATCTACCAGGACAAGAACGCGTTCTATCCCAACAGCCCGTGGAAGACCGAACCGGTGCGCCCCTGGCAGCGAACGCCGGACGACCAGGTCCTGATGTCGCAGAAGGACGCGAGCCACCTGGAAGAAGTGCTCGGCACGCGGGGGCGATCGGGCGACCAGATGGACATCTTCATGTCGGTCTTCGGCCCGGTCGGCGCCGACGGGTATCCGAGGCTGCTCTACGACAAGTGGACGGGCGTCATCGATCCAGCGGTCGCCCGGTATTGGAAGGATCACTACGACCTGCGCGCGATCATGGAGCGCGACTGGAAGACGCTCGGGCCGAAGCTGCAGGGCAAGCTCCATCTCTACGTGGGGGAGATGGATTCGTACTACCTGGAGGAAGCCGCCTTCCTGATGCGCGACTTCCTGGAGAAGACGACCGATCCGCATTCCGACGCGACGTTCGACGTCGGCGAGCGCGCGCCCCACTGCTACGCGGGGAAAGCCGACTATCCCGGCCAGCGGCCGGAGCAGCGGATCCTGCTGCAGATGCTGAAGCGCATCCTGAAGACCGCGCCGCCGGGCGCGGATGTGAAGAGCTGGAGATACTAGGAAAGAGGCAGGAAGATCGTAGGATAGGCCTGCCATGACACGATCGCTGCTCGCGCTGCTCCTCTGTTGCTCCTGCGCGGCCATGTTCGCGGCCGCACAGACCCCCCAGAGCGTCACGATCCGTGTGGGCAAACTCCTTGACGGCCGCGGCGGATCCCAGCAGAACGTCGTCGTCCGTCTCGACGGCGCGAAGATCGCGAGCGTCGGCAAGGCGACCGGACCGGTCACCTACGATCTGTCGAAGTACACGCTCCTCCCGGGCTTCATCGACACGCACGTCCACATCCTCTGGCACTTCGGGAAGGACGGGCGGTTCGACAACACCGGCGAGACGCCCGAGGACCGGATCAAGGCGGGGATCGAGAATGCCCGCGTGACGGTGATGAACGGGTTCACCACCGTGCAGTCGGTCGGCGAACGTGCGGATCTGGACCTGCGCGCGGCGCTGGCGAAAGACAACCTCCCTGGTCCGCGGATCCTGACGTCGGTCCGCCAGTTGAACGAGCGGACTGGCGGGCGCGGCAATCCCAACGGACTGGCCACGCCCGATCAACTGCGCACCGCCGTCCGCGAGGCCAAGACCGCGGGCGCGGATCTCATCAAGCTCTTCGCGTCAGCCAGCATCCGTGACGGCGGCAAGCAGACGATGACCGACGAGCAGCTTCAGGCGGCGTGCGGCGAAGCGAACGCGCTCGGGCTGCGGACGCTCGTCCACGCGCACAGCGCGGAATCGATGAAGGCGTCGATCCTCGCGGGCTGCACCCAGATGGAGCACGGCACGTTCGCGAGCGACGACGTGCTGACGCTGATGGCGGATCGCGGCGTCTACTTCGACCCCAACGTGGGCCTGGTGCTCCAGAACTACATCGAGAACAAGGCGAAGTTTCTCGGCATCGGCAACTACAACGAAGAAGGCTTCGCCTACATGGAGAAGGCGATCCCCATCGTGACCGAGACGTTCAAGCGCGCGCTGCGCGTCCCGAAGCTGAAGATCGTGTACGGGACCGACGCGGTCGCCGGCGCCCACGGCCGCAACATCGAGGAAGCGATCGTCCGCGTGAAGGACGGGGGGCAGAAGCCGATGGACGCCATCGTCTCGCTCACGTCGATGTCCGCGGAATCCCTCCGCATGAAGGACACGATCGGCGCCATCGCGCCAGGCCTCCAGGCGGACCTCGTCGCCGTGGACGGCGACCCGACGACAGACATCACGGCGCTCCGCCGCGTCGTCTTCGTGATGAAGGGTGGCTCAGTACTCCGTAAGCCATGAGCCCTGAGCCAGCTAGGTCTGAAGACCCAGCTGCGCTCTACTTCACGGGTGACGTGATGCCAACCGGCACGCCAGGGGTCTTGCCCAGGCTGATGAGATTGGCCAGCAACTGGTAGGCGCCGTCCGTCCCGGCGGGCAGCTGCCGCCAGAGCCCCAGGCCGAGATACAGCCACCGGCCCTTGCCGACTTTCGCTTCCACCAGCGACCCGAGCTTGACGCCGGGGTTGTCCGCGAACGAATCGGTCATCGACACGAGATCCACGTATCGCGGATCCTTGTCGCCGAGGAAGTACAGGCCGCGCTCCTGCACCCAGCCCTTCCAGGTCGTGTCCCCGATTTTGTTCGGCCGTGTAAACGCCGGATGCTCGCGCTGCAGCATCTGGACGGGCGCATCCTCGTCGGTCACGCGCGCGCTACTCACCTTCGCCGGGAACGGCCCGTACTGCTGCTGGTTGAATTCCATCTTGTTGTACTGAACGATCACCGTGCCGCCGCGCTCCACGTAGTCCAGCAGCCGCCGGTTATACGCGCGCAGATCCTCGCGCCGCTCGTAGGCGCGAACCCCCGTCATGATCACGTCGTACTTCGACAGGTTGCCCCACGCCAGTTCGTCGGTGTCGATGAAGGCCACTTTCGCGCCCAGCTGTGCGATCGCCGGCGGCACCTGGTCGCCGACGCCGACGATGTAGCCGACGTTGAGATGGGCGGCGACCTTGACGTCGATGACCTTCACAGCGGTCACGGCCGGCTTGATGACCTGTCGCCGCTGGATGTGCGGGTACTCGATGTCCTGGTAGCCGTTGCTGAATTTCTCGTCACCCGTCACGCTGGACGTGACGACCGCGCGCACCGGATACTCGCCGATCTTCACCGAGGCCGGCGCCGTCACGCGGAACCGCGCCGACAGCGCCTCATCCTCGTGCCCGAACTCGATGGGCGCGCTCGCGGGCGCCACCTTCCAGCCCGCCGGCACCTCCAGCGCGACCGTGGCCTTCGCCGGCCCCTTGATGCCGCTCGTCACCGTGACGTGAATCTCGCGCTCCACCGCCTTCGCCTCGGCGGCGGTGTGCGCGGCGGGAATCACCGCGAGGCTGGGCGTCATCTTCACGGAGAACGCCGGGACGACGTTGAGCTCCATGCGCTTGTCGCCGTTATAGAGGTCCTTCACATACCGGAACTGGATCGGGATGTCCTTCGTCACCACCGCCGAACCCGCCTTGATGCGGTACGTCACATGGAATGGCGACGGGGCGAATGCGATCCCGAACGGCACGCCCGCGTCGAAGTCGTCGCGCGCGAGGTTCTCGGGGTGTTTCCAGTAGTTGTCGTGGAAGTACGGCTCGGTCAGCCTGGCGTCCTTCGGCACCTGCACGTCCGCGGCGCAGGCATAGAACGCGTCCTTCTTCGCGAGACCCGCCGTGCAGGCGGCCGGGCTCGCGAACCCGGCGACGTCCACGCCCGTCACGTCGACGTCTGAGGTCCCGCGATTGATCGTCACGAGCGACAGCTTCACGGGCTGCCCGGCGATGATCAGCCCGTCGTCGGCAATCGCTTCGAACGTCAGCCCGTGCGCGGCGATGACGGCGTCCTGGTAGTTGCGCTCCTTCTGGGCGAGGCGGAAATCGATTTCGTACTTCGCGCCGTCGGTGAGGCCCATCGATCCGAGCTGGCCTCGCAACGCGCGCACGGCCGCGAGCCCCGCTTCGATCGGCTCGGCGGTCGCGGCGTCATTCCCGGAGTCGAACGCCTTCAGCGCGCGCTCGGCCTGGTCGACGATCGCGGCGAGCCCGGTCGTGAGCGCCGCCGGAGGATTCGCGCCGGCGTATTGCGCCACGCCGGCAAGGCTGATGTCGACGCCGTCGAAGAGCGACGTCTCGTCCTTGTCCAGCTGCCCCGAGATCAGCGAGTCCATCAGTTGATACGCCGCGCCACCCTGACCGCCGCCGCCTCGCCCACCCTGCGCCACGCCGGGAATGCCCGGCAATCCGCCGGTGCCCTGGCATTTGTGATTGCTGTGCGCGTCGCTGCCGATCTCGGCATACGTGCGGCCGAGCAGTTCGTCGTAGGCGCCCGTATTGATGCGCGCGAGGTGGACAGGCGCTTGGCCGGCCGGAGCCTGCGCAGCAAGCGAAGGCGGCTGCGGTGTGGTGCCACCCGCGGGCGAAGGCGCCTGGCTCGCCGAAGCCTGCGCGGGGTTTCCTCCCGCAGGCGAAGGCGGCGCCCCGCCGCGTCCCGGAGCACCCCGTCCGCCGATGGCGCCGCGCCCACCCGTGAAGTAGAACTTCTTCGGCTGCCACGGACGCAGGCCTTCCGCAATCTGTTCGGGGTATTTCGTGGGATCGCCGGCCGCCTTGTAGGCCTCGCGCGCGAGAATCGTCGTGGCCTCGTGCGCGCGATCGCCGCCGCCCCCCTGGATGTTCATCGTGAGGAACACGTCCGGCCGGAACGTGCGGATCTGCCGGACGAAGTCGCCGATCGTCTGGTCCTTCCCCCACTTGTCGATCACTTCCTGCGGGCTGAAGGAATAGCCGTAGTCGATCGCGCGGGTGAAGTATTGCTCCGCGCCGTCAATCCGGTGCGCGGCCATCAGCTCCGACGAGCGCAGGACGCCGATGTCGCGGAACAGCTCGGGCCCGATCTCGTTCTGCCCTCCCTCGCCGCGGTTGGTCTGCAGATCGATCGACCGCAGCCCCATGCCGTGCGTGTAGAGGGCGAACAGCGCGTTGTGCTCGTCGTCGGGATGTGCCGCGGACTGCATGAACGTGCCCGAGACGTTGAGCTTGCGGATGGCGAGCCCCAGCGCGATGTGGCCGCTGTCCGGGGACACCACCGAGTACGCCATCCGATTCTGGGCGACGACCTCCTCGTAGGAGGTCGCCCCCAGTACCATCGCCGCTACGGCCCCTGCGAGCAGTCCCATCGCGCCGCGCTGTCCCCTCATCGTGCGCCCTTTCTCGATATCCCCGCGGTCGGCCGCGGGAGCGGCATCCTAGAACCGCACCCTGAATCCGATCTGAAACTTGCGCTGCTCGAAGCCCGACGGATTGACGAACTGACTTGCAACCGTGGGAATCGCGGTCAGCGGATTGCCCGCAGTATCCACCGCCACGGTGGTATTGATGCCCGAAAGCTGCGTGGTGTTGAACACGTTCTTCATCTCGGCGATGATTTCGCCGCGCACCGACCCGTGGAGCGGCACCCAGCGCGTGTACCGCATGTCGACGTTCTTGCGCGTGGGCAGGTAGAGCGAGTTACGCGTGATGTCCAGCGGCCGGTCGCTGCTGGTGCCGTCGCCGTTCAGATCGCGGTTTGCGAGAATGTTGGCCGGCAGGCCGCTGTTGAACTGGAGCAGCAGGCCGATCTCATTGCCGCTGAGCAGCTGCCGCACGACGGCGTTCGAGGCATGGCTGGTCGACACGTACACGACGTCGCCGGTCAGCATGTGGCGCATGTCGAGCGGATTCGGTCCAAGGTCGCGATTGAGGTTGCTCGGATCCGACGGGCCGGCCTCGGCCTGCACCGTGAGCTGCGTTCGCAGCGGGGTATTGTCGAGCCCCTTCCCCAGCGCGTATTGCACGTTGAAGGTCAGGCCCCGCGCGAACCGCTTCGTGACCTGCAGCGTCATCGACTTGAACGTCGATTTACCGATCGACTGCACGTCGAAGATGTGATTGAAGCGCGGATCCAGGCGCGTCGCCGCGCTCACGGTCGCGCTGTAGATCGGGCGCCCGTCCCCGAGCACGCCGATCGGGCTGATGAGGTTGACGTCGTTGACCACCGGCAGCGACGTGCCCTTCGCGTAGATGCCCGCGATGGACGCCGTGAGATTGGACCCGAAGGAGTGTTCGAGCTGCGCGTTGGCCTGCCAGGTGTGAGCGACCACGAACGCGGGATCGACCTCCCACGGCGACTGCTGGCTGACCGTGCCGGTCGTCACCGACGCCGGGAAGGCCGGCGCGCCGCCGGTCGCCGGGCTGAACGTGTAGACCGGGGCGCGTGGGGATCCCGACAGCTGCAGCGCCTGCTCGTAGCCGCCGAGGATCGGCTGGTCAAACATGATCCCGGTGCTGGCGCGCAGCACCGTGGCGGAACTGATCGCCCACGCGACGCCCGCGCGGGGGCCGAAGTTGTTCTTGTCCGTGTTGAACGCGTGCGTCGACACCAGAGGCGCGTCTGCGATTCCGGCGGGATACTTGTACAAGTCGTAACGCACGCCATAGAGGATCTTGACCGACGGCGCGATCTTCCAGTCGTCCTGGACGAACGTGCTGAACACGTTCGTGCTCATGTGGAACGACAGTGCCCCCGTGATCTGGGACATCGTCGAGTACCCGAACGGGTTGACTCCGCTCTTGGCCGCGAGGTACGCGTCGACCGTGGGGAATGTGTAGATCCACTGCGGCGCGTTGGTGCGCCCGTCGTAAATGTGCTGCCAGTCGAAGCCGGTCTTGAAGCTGTGCGCACCGCGCAGGTAGGTGACGTTGTCGATCGCCTGCGTGATGTTCTGCTTGAAATCGAACCCGGCGTTGCCCTGCCCCGTTCCGCCCACCGGCCCGCCGAACGAAATGGCGGGCGAGTTAATCGTGACCGCAGGTCCGGTGCCCGAATCCGAGTTGGCCACCGATCCCTGGTGCCGGTGCGCATACTGGAACCGGAACTCGTTCAGCACGTGCGGCCCGAACGAGGAGACGAGCTGCGTGGCACTGGAGTCCATGGCATCGAGGAAGTTGGTCGCACGCTCGAGCGTCGAGGTGCCGCCGCCGCTGTTGTAGGGCGCGTTGTTGTGGAACCGGATCCACCGGGCCGTCAGGCGGTTATTCGGGTTGATCTGATAGTCCCCTTTGCCGATCGCGAACTTTCCGGTCTGCACGTTTGGCGCCGCGTCGGGCTGGGCCTTCAAACCCACTTGCGCCACGATGGAAGGACTGACCGTGATGAGGCTGGTCGACGACAGATCGCGCCGTGTCTGTTCCCACCCGGCGTAGAAGAACAGCTTGTTCTTCAGGACCGGGCCCCCCACGTCGGCCGTTCCCGTATCGACGCGGGTCTCCGGTCGTGTCGAGCCCGCCGGAACCGCCGGACAGCTCGCGACCGCCGTGGTGCTGCCGCACCCGAAGTAGAACGGGAATGCGCTGAACGGCTTCCGCCGGAACAGATAACTGCCCTGCCCTCGGAGCCGATTGGTGCCCGAGGGGGTCACGGCGTTGTAGACCATCCCCATCGTCTGGCCGAACTCGGGAGCGAAGCCGGTCGTGACGACTTTCACTTCCTGAATCATGACCTCGGATATGGGCAGGAGGCGCAGGCCCGCGCGATCCTTTTCCGTGTTCGTATTGCCGTCGATCATGTAGTTGATGCGCATCGAGGCGCCGTTGGCCGCCAGGTGCGGCACACCGAATTCGACGTTCTCCGTCCCGGTGACGCCGGGCTGTACGAGCGCGAAGTTATATGGGTTGCGGGCGACGAGCGGCAGGCTGTGCACCTCCTGATCGCTCATCGTGTGGCCGATGTCGATGCGCGCGACATCGAGCGCCGGCGCGTCGGCGGCGCTGACGCTGACCGTTTCGCTGATGTTCCCCACGCTGAGCGTGACGTTGACGGTCGCGGTCGCGCCGACCGACAGTGTGACGCCCGTCTGTTCGAAGCGCTTGAATCCCTGCAGCTCCGCGACGACCCGGTAGGTGCCGAGCGTCAGCAGGGGCGCGCGGTAGAGTCCTTTTTCGTTCGTGACGACCGTGCGATCCGTGCCGGTGTCCATGTTGGTGAGCGTCACCGTGACGCCGGGCAGCACGCCGCCCGAGCCGTCCACGATCGTCCCTTCAATTGTGCCGTTGGTTGCCTGCGACTGGGCGTAGGCCGCGCCAGTCCCCAGGACGCCGGCGCCCAAGACGACGAGCGCCATCAACCGGCCGATCGTCCCCAACCATCGGTGCGTCGCGCTGATCATTTCTCTCCTCCTACAATGGTGTGTGGCACGTCAATCGTCCCGCATCGGGGCGATGTATGGCCGTGGTCCGGGCCGCCGCTTTCCTGTCGACGACGAAGCGGCTTGTCCATAGGAGTCTATATGAACTGTGAAAGGATGGAGGCGCCATGACCATGATCGTGCTGGCCCTGACCGCCACTCTGGGAACATTGCAGCCGGCC
>DAIUEK010000029.1:8576-10939 GCA_036845165.1 Vicinamibacterales bacterium
CGGCCGGCATTCCCTGCCCGGAGTTCGTGCACGTCGTGAATCACGAGGCCGTAAGCGACTGGACGGCGCGTGTCACGCCGCCCTGGGTCCTCAAGCCGCGCTCGCAGGCCGCGGCGATCGGGATCAAGATGATCGGGAACGCGGACGAGCTCTGGCCGATCCTCGACGCCCTTGGTGACGAGCGCCCGGAATACATCCTCGAACAGTTCGTGCCCGGCGACGTCTACCACGTCGATTCCCTGGTCTTCGACCGCCGGGTTGTCTTCGCCGCGGCCAGCCGCTACGGCACACCGCCGATGGCCGTCGCGCACGAGGGAGGCATCTTCGTCACACGCACGCTGTCCGATGACGACGCGACGACGAAGCGGCTCAAGGCGATGAACGCGCGCGTCCTCGAATCCTTCGGGCTTCTGCGCGGCGTCTCGCACACCGAGTTCATCCGCGGCCGTGACGGCGACGTGTACTTCCTGGAGACCTCCGCCCGTGTCGGCGGCGCCTACATCGTCGACGTCGTCGAGGCGGCCACCGGGATCAACCTGTGGCGGGAGTGGGCGAAGATCGAGATCGCCGGCGAGTACGGCACGTATGTGCCTCCCCCGTCGCGCGGCGCCTTTGCCGGGATCGTGCTGTCGCTCGCCCGGCAGGCGGAGCCGGACATGTCCGCGTATGACGATCCGGAAATCGTCACGCGCGTCCAGAAGCGCCATCACGCGGGGCTGATCGTCTCGTCACCGGACGAGCGCCGGGTCCGCGATCTGGTCGAGTCCTATGCGGCACGCTTCTACACGGACTTCCATGCGTCCGCCCCCGCGCCCGATCGGGCGCCCGACTGATCGACCACGGGCATTCTCGAATTGGGTCCGACTTCAGCCGAATCTGTCGTCGAGGTCGAATTCGTACTTCGGCAGCGTCCGGTGTTTCGCCCCTGGCATCGGGGCGGCCACATCTCCCGCGCGGCGAGCGCCCAGCCGCTCGTAGAACCCGCGCGCGAACGGATCCGCCAGCAGCTCCACGACGCCGCCATGGCGCCGGCGCGCCTCGTCCAGCGCCATCATCACGAGCGCACGGCCGACGCCGCCGCCGTGCGCGGACGGTTCCACCCACACGTGTTCGATATTCCAGCACGTGGGTCCCCGATCCTCGAGCGCGCACATCCCGATGATCGTGCCGTCGCGCTCGGCGACCCATACGTCGTGCATCTCGAGGTACCCGGGAATGATCGTCAGCTGCGGGTCCCACTCGCGCATCCAGGACGCGGGATAACCCCAGTGCGCCTTGGCGCGATGGGCCAGGTCCGACAGCGCGTCCGAATCGTCGCCGACGGCTCGTCGAATCACCATCCGGGTCAGCGCGCCGGCGACCATCCGAAAATGTCCGTCGGCGTGAGCGGAAGGTCCGGCAGGATCGCGCTCACGATCCGCGCGCTCCCCGTGACCAGCGTCCGGTCCGCCAGGCTCCCGTCGACAAACGTGAGCACGGCCACGGCCCTGCGCGGCAGATCCACGAGCCAGCACTCGCGAACGCCATACCGGGCGAACCAGGCGACGCGCTCCTCGAGGCGACCGATCCGCGGGTGCGGCGAGAGCACCTCCACGACGAGATCGGGCGCGCCGTAGATGCGATCGCCCACGATGTGCGACTGCTCCGCCGAGACGAACAGCAGGTCGGGCTGGACGACGAGCCCGGCGTCATGATCCAGGACGACGTCCATGGGCGCCGGCAGCACTTCGCCGAGCCGCCGCGCGCGGGCGAACGACGTCAGCGCGATCGTCAGGTCGCGCACGACACGCTGGTGGAATGTCGTCGGCGAGTCCGCGACCCGCAGCACGCCAAACGCGAGCTCGCGCGGCAACACGGTTTCAGGCGTCTGCAGGTATTCGATGGTCGTCATGCCGGGCCTCCTCTTCCCCTTCCGTCCCCAGTACGAAAAACTCACGGGTCAACAGCCTTTCCGACCTCTGGGACGACGATGCCATCGTCTGACCCGGGATGCAAGTAGTACAAAATGGATCGCATGGATGCGTTCACGGTCACCTGTCCGTATTGCGGAGAGGAGGGGGAGATCCAGGTCGAGGAGGACGTGCGCGGCGGCTTCGTGCAGGACTGCGAGGTCTGTTGCAACCCCTGGCTCGTGCGCGTCACACGCGCGGCGGACGTCACAGACGTGACCGTGGGCCGCGCCGACGGGTCGGAGTGATATCGTTCTTCCGTGACCTCCCCGAAGCGCCTCAAGATTCCCAAACTCTACAGCTGGTTTCAAAACCCCAGTTTCGGGTCCTGTCCGCGAACAGCCCCACCGGGTGCTCAGCCGAAAAACAGCCTGTCACGGGCCACGGCCTCCGCGCCCGGCGGGGCGCCCCGTT
>DAIUEK010000030.1:0-1408 GCA_036845165.1 Vicinamibacterales bacterium
GCCCCGCCTACGATCGCCACGGCAATCTCTACGTCACCTTCAGCGGATCGCGCGGGCAGCAGGCGCCGGTCTCGATCTTCATCGTCCGGCCCGACGGCACGCGCGAGCCGTTCGTCAGCGACGTGCCCAACCCGACGTCACTCGCGTTCGATCGCGACGGGCGTCTGTACGTGTCGAGCCGCTTCGACGGCAGCGTGTACCGGGTCGAGGCGGACGGCCGCGCGTCGTTGTATGCGAGCGACCTCGGCGTCGCGTGCGGGCTGGCGTTCGGGCCGGACGGCGCGCTGTTTGTCGGCGATCGGTCGGGCTCCGTGCTGCGCGTGGAAGGGGACGGCCGCGCGCACGCGTTCGCGACGTTGCCGCCGAGCGTCGCCGCGTTCCACCTCGCGTTCGGTCCCGACGGGAATCTCTACGTCGCCGCCCCCACGCTCGGCACCCACGATCCCGTGTATCGCATCTCCCCGGACGGAGAGGCGGTGGCCTGGAGCGCCGGCTTCGGCCGTCCGCAGGGGCTCGCGTTCGACGCGGCCGGGCACCTGTACGTGGTCGACGCTCTCGCGGGATCGAGCGGGCTGTATCGCATCCGGCTCGACGCGCCGGACGTCCCGGAGCTCATGCTCTCGGGGGGGGCGCTCATCGGCCTGGCCTTCGATCCCCATGGCGGCATCGCGCTCGCGACGAGCGAGACCGTGTATCGCCTTGGCGTGCCGCTGCGCGGACTCTTGCCAAACCCACGATGAACAAACGGCTGTGGCTGGCGGCGGCGCTCTGTCTCGGCGTCAGCCTCACACCGTGGGGTCCTTTACTGCTCTACCCCTTCACGCTCTTCACGACCTGGGTGCATGAGTGTGGCCATGCCGTCATGGTGGTGGTGCTGGGCGGCAGGGTCACCTCCATCACGATTGCCCCGGACACCAGCGGCCTCACGCGGAGCCTGATGCCGTCGGGGCGCGTCGCCCAGGGCCTGGTCGCCTCCTCCGGCTATCTCGGCGCAAGCGTCGTGGGATGCCTCCTCATGGCCGCCACGCGTGTCGAGAAGCGGGCGCGCGCCATTCTCTGGACCATCGGCGCGTTCATGCTCGTCACACTCGTCATCTGGATGAGGAACCTCTTTGGCGCGCTGGTCGTGCTCGCATGGGGCGTGACGCTCCTGGCGCTGGCCCGCAAGGGAAGCGGGCGTGCCTCACGGTTCGTCCTGAGCGTGCTGGCCATTCAGGTGGCGCTCAATGCTGTCTACGGCATTCGCGCCCTGTTCCTCGTGCATGGCGGCCACTCGGACGCCGAGACGATGACGCGACTGTTCGTGGCGCCGGCCTGGCTGTGGGCCAGTGCCTGGATGATCATCAGCGTGGCCATGCTCGGCTGGACGCTGTGGATCACGCGCGTGCCGCTGACGCGCAGGCGTTGA
>DAIUEK010000030.1:1508-6042 GCA_036845165.1 Vicinamibacterales bacterium
CATGCTCGGCTGGACGCTGTGGATCACGCGCGTGCCGCTGACGCGCAGGCGTTGATATGGCTTAGAATCCGTGGCGATGAATCAACTCTTCCGGCGGAAGCCGATTGCGGACCTGATCCCCGAGGGGGGCGAGCACGGCCTGAAGCGCGTGATGGGCGCGGGCGACCTGATCATGCTGGCGATCGGCGCCGTCATCGGCGCGGGGATCTTCGGCGCGATCGGCACCGCCGCCGCCGGGCAGATCGGCCCCAACGGCGAAGTCATCCGCCAGGGCGCGGGTCCCGCGCTGGTCCTGTCGTTCGTCCTGCTCGGCGTCGCCTGCGCGCTCGCCGGCGTCTGCTACGCCGAGCTCGCCTCGATGATCCCGCAGGCGGGCAGCGCCTACGCCTACTCGTACGCGACGCTGGGCGAGTTCGTCGCGTGGATCATCGGCTGGGACCTGATCCTCGAGTACGCCGTCGGCAACGTCGCCGTCGCGATCTCGTGGGGCGACTACTTCAATACGCTGCTCCACGGTTTCGGGCTGACCATTCCGGTGTGGTTGACGACCGGCTATCGGACGGCGCTGCTCAGCTCCGATCCGGCAATCCACGGCCTGCTGCAGACCGCGCCGCACATCGGCGGCGTCCCGATCCTGATCCACATCCCGGCGTGCTCCATCGTGATGCTGATCACGGTGCTGCTGCTGCAGGGCGCGAAGGAAAGCGTCCGCGCGAACAACATCATGGTGGTGATCAAGCTGCTCGCGCTCGGGCTGTTCATCGCCGTCGGGGCGACGCACCTCCATCCCGAAAACTTCCACCCGTTCGCGCCGAACGGCTTCCGCGGGATCCACCAGGGGGCCGCGATCGTCTTCTTCGCGTACATCGGCTTTGACGCGATTTCGACCGCCGCGGAAGAGACGAAGAACCCGCAACGCAACATGCCGATCGGCATCCTCGGCGGCCTCGCGATTTGCACCGTGATCTACGTCATCGTCGGGTTCGTGCTGACCGGGATGGTGCCCTACAAGGAGCTCGCGGTGGCGGACCCGCTGGCGAAGGCGCTGCAGCTCGCCGGGTTTAACGCCGTCGGCTGGATCGTCGCGCTGGGCGCCGTCGTGTCGATGTCCGCCGTGCTGCTGGTGTTCCAATACGGCCAGCCGCGAATCTTCTACGCGATGGCTCGCGACGGACTGCTTCCGCGGTGGGCCGCGACGCTGAACGCGAAGAGGATTCCGGCCACCACGACGCTGATCACAGGGGTCGTCGTGGCGGCGTGGTCGCTCGTCGGCGACGCCGGCGAGACCTACGACCTGACGAACATCGGCACCCTGTTCGCGTTCATGCTCGTCAGCATCGGCGTCCTGGTGCTGCGCCACACCGAGCCGGAGCGCCCGCGTCCGTTCAGGGTGCCGTTTGTCTGGCCCGTGACCCTGCTGTCCGCGGCGGGGTGCCTGTTCATCATGAAAGGGCTGCCGCCGCAGGCGTGGGAGCGCTTCGGCATCTGGCTCGTCATCGGCCTGGTGCTGTACTTCGCCTACGGGTATCAGCACAGCAGGCTGCGCGATCGCAGTCGTGCTTAGTGCATAGGGCCTGGGCATAGGGCCAAGGAGCGTAAACGCCTGAGCCCTATGCCAAGGCCCCCTGCCCTTAGCCCGACACCTCGTAGTACAATTACTGTTTGGGTTTTCCCGGAAAATCTCAGCAGTAATGGCACACGACTGGATTACGGTCCGCGGCGCCCGCGTCCACAACCTGAAGAATATCGACGTCGACCTCCCCCGCGATCGGCTGGTCGTCATCACCGGCCTCTCGGGCTCCGGGAAGTCCTCGCTCGCCTTCGACACGATTTACGCCGAAGGGCAGCGGCGCTACGTCGAGTCGCTGTCCTCGTACGCCCGCCAGTTCCTGGAGCAGATGGAGAAGCCGGACGTCGACCTGATCGACGGCCTGTCGCCCGCCATCGCGATCGAGCAGAAGACGACCGGGTCGAACCCGCGGTCCACCGTCGGCACCGTCACGGAAATCTACGATTACCTGCGGCTGCTCTTCGCGAACATCGGCGTCCCGCACTGCCACCTCTGCGGACGCGAGATCGCGTCGCAGTCGCTCGATCGCATCATCGACATGGTGATGCTGTCGCCGAACGACGAGCGCGTCAACGTCATGGCGCCCGTCGTCCGCGGCCGCAAGGGGGAGTTCAAGAAGGAACTGGCCGCGCTCCGGGCGCGCGGATTCACCAAGGTCCGCGTCGACGGCCAGCAGCACTCGATCGAGGACGATCTCAAGCTCGATCGCCGGCGCAACCACACGATCGACGTCATTGTCGATCGGCTGATCCTGAAGCCGGGGATCGAGCGGCGGCTGACCGAGTCGGTCGAAGTCGCGCTCAATCTCGCCGACGACATCGTCGTCATCAACACGCTGGACGGCGGCGATCGGCTGTTCTCGCGGCGGCTGGCCTGCACGTACTGCGGCGTCAGCATGCCGGAGATGACGCCGCGCGCCTTCTCGTTCAACTCGCCGCACGGCGCGTGCCAGGAGTGCCAGGGGCTCGGCGCGGTGTACGACTTCGACCCGGCGCGGCTCGTGCCCGATGAGAACCTGTC
This sequence comes from Vicinamibacterales bacterium, assembly GCA_036845165.1. Classification (GTDB taxonomy): domain Bacteria; phylum Acidobacteriota; class Vicinamibacteria; order Vicinamibacterales; family 2-12-FULL-66-21; genus JAICSD01. The sequence continues at coordinate 4,099 of DAIUEK010000030.1, forward strand.
GCTGCAGGACGGCGCGATCGCGCCGTGGGCGCGTGGCGACAAGAAGCTCGTGAAAGAGGCGCTGGCGTCGCTGAGCACGTTCTTCGGGATCGACCTGGTGGTGCCGTTCCGCCGTCTGCCGAAGAAGCTGCGCGACGTCCTCTTCTACGGCGCGAAGAAAGACAGCGCTGAGGCAGGCCGGGTCTCTCCGCCCTCGCGTCACGGCGCCGCCAAGGCACGACAACCGCACAAGGACCCCTTCGGCGCCGGCTTCGAAGGGCTCGTGCCGAACCTGCGCCGCCGTTACGAGGAGGGCAGCTGGGTCGAGCAGGAGGGCCTCGAGCCGTATCGGGCGCTTCGCCCGTGCCCGGCGTGCCATGGGGACCGCCTGAAACCGCAGAGCCGCGCCGTGCGCGTGAAGGGGCGGACCACCACCGAGTACGTGAACCTGCCGATCTCGGAAGCGCTGAAGGTGTTCGAGGCGCTCGAGTTGACGGATCGCGAGGCGTTGATTGCGAACCGGATCCTGCGCGAGATCCGCGACCGGCTGCGCTTTCTGAACGACGTCGGCGTCGGGTACCTGACGCTCGGCCGAAGCGCGGCCACGCTGTCCGGCGGGGAAGGGCAGCGCATCCGGCTGGCCACGCAGATCGGGTCGAATCTCATGGGCGTGCTGTACGTCCTCGACGAACCGTCGATCGGCCTGCACCAGCGCGACAACCGCGCGCTGCTGTCGACGCTCGCGCGCCTGCGCGACCTCGGCAACACCGTCGTGGTCGTCGAGCACGACGAAGAGACGATCCGCACCGCGGACTACGTGATCGACCTCGGCCCCGGCGCCGGCGAGCACGGCGGGCAGGTGATCTTCCAGGGGACGCCGGCGGATCTGCTGAAGGACGACAACGGCTCGCTCACGGGGGCCTACCTGAACGGGGAGCTCTCGATCGAGACGCCGAAGACGCGGCGTCCGGCAACGCGCGGATCGATTGTCATCAGGGGGGCGCGCGAGAACAACCTGAAGGACATCGACGTCACCATCCCGCTCGGCGTGCTCATCACCGTCACGGGCGTGAGCGGTTCGGGCAAGTCGACGCTCGTCAACGACATCCTGTATCGCGCGCTGGCGCGCACGCTCTACCGCGCCGCCGACGAACCCGGCGCGCACAGCGCGATCGAGGGCATCGACCAGATCGACAAGGTCATCCAGATCGATCAGTCACCCATCGGCCGCACGCCGCGCTCGAACCCGGCGACCTACACCGGCCTCTTCACGTTCGTCCGGGAGCTGTTCGCGATGGTCCCGGAGGCGCGCGCGCGGGGGTTCCGCCCGGGACGCTTCTCGTTCAACGTCAAGGGGGGGCGCTGCGAGACCTGCCAGGGGGACGGCGTCATCGCGATCGAGATGCACTTCCTGCCCAACGTCTACGTGACGTGCGAGCAGTGCAAGGGGCGCCGCTACAACCGCGAGACGCTCGAGATCACGTATCGCGGCAAGTCGATCGCCGACGTGCTCGACCTCACGATCGACCAGGCGCAGCCGCTGCTCGAGAACTTCCCGCCGATCGCCAACAAGCTGCGCACGCTGCAGGACGTCGGCCTCGGCTACCTCGGGCTCGGCCAGTCCGCGACGACCCTCAGCGGCGGCGAGGCGCAGCGCGTGAAGCTCGCGAAGGAACTGTCGCGCCGCGGGACGGGCCGCACGCTCTACATCCTCGACGAGCCGACGACCGGCCTCCACTTCGCGGACACCCATAAGCTGCTGGACGTCCTCAACAAGCTGGTCGACCAGGGTAACACCGTCGTGATCATCGAGCACAACCTGGACGTCATCAAATCCGCGGACTACGTGATCGATCTCGGCCCCGAAGGCGGGTCGGCCGGCGGACGCGTCATCGCGGAGGGGACTCCTGAAGTCGTCGCCCGCAGCCGAGAATCCTTTACAGGACGTTTTCTTGCGGACATCCT
>DAIUEK010000030.1:6142-10821 GCA_036845165.1 Vicinamibacterales bacterium
GCGCAGCAGCGAACCCTTCGTCGTCCCGTGTCTTGCACCGGAATCGGCCTTCATTCCGGAAACAAAGTCACGCTGTCGCTCAAACCCGCGCCGGTGGATTACGGCATCCGGTTCCAGCGCTCCGATCTCGGGGGGCTCGAGATTCCCGCGACGGTCACCCATCTCGGCGGCATCCGGCTCGCCACGGGGCTGACCCGCGAAGCCGTGTCGGTGGAGACGGTCGAGCACCTGCTCGCGGCGCTCACCGCGCTCGGCATCGACAACGTCATCGTCGAGCTCAACACCCCGGAAGTGCCGATCATGGACGGCAGCGCGGCGCCGTTCGTCTACCTGATCCTCAACGAGGCGGGCGTGAAGCGGCAGGCGGCGCCGAAGAAGTACCTCAAGGTGCTGCGGCCGATCTCGCTCAGCCAGGGGGACAAGCGCATCGCGCTCTATCCCTCGGATCACTTCAAGGTCACCTACAGCATCAGCTTCGATCACCCGCTCATCCGCCACCAGTCGCGGACGATGAAGATCACCGACGAGACGTTCGTCGAGGAGATCGCGCCGGCGCGGACGTTCGGGTTCCTGAAGGAAGTGGAGACGCTGCGGCAGCGCGGCCTCGCGCTCGGCGGCTCGCTCGACAACGCGATCGTGCTCGGCGAGACGGGCGTGCTGAACAACGCGCTCCGCTTCGAGGACGAGTTCGTCCGCCACAAGATTCTCGACGTGATCGGCGATCTGTCGCTGGTCGGCTACCCCGTGATCGGCCACCTGGTCGCGCACCGCGGCGGCCACGCGCTGCACACGGCGTTCGCCGCGCGCATCCTCGAGGAAGTCGACGCCTGGCGTATCGTGGAAGGCGATCCCGCGATCGCGGTCTCGCCGATGCCGGTCGGGGTGCGGGCGGCCAAGGCCGCGCGGCTGGCCACCTAGGAGCGGCTCATGGCCTGAGGCTCACGGTTCATGGTGGCTCATGGCTCGTGCTAGGGCTCATGTCTCCTCCCTGAGTTCTACGCCTGAGTCTTGAGCCCCCTTGAGCCCTAAGCCCTGAGCGTTAAGCCATAAGCCATCTACCGCACGACAAACGGTTTCACCGTCGTGCGCGACCCCGACTTCTCGAACCAGTCAATCCCTTCACTGACCAGATCGAACTTCAGCAGGTAGCGCCCGGGTGTGTCCGGCGCCTTCACCGTGATCGGAATGTCCATCGTCGCGCCCGCCTGGAGGTGAGACGGCAGCCAGGCGCGCTCGTAGTCGCGGTTGATGAGCGTGCCGTCCTCGGCGCAGAGCTGCGCGCCCAGGCGGACGAGGCGCCGCCCGTAGGTCGCCTGCGCGGGGAACGGGCGCGTCGACAGGTTGGTCACGCGCGTCCTGATCTCGATCGGTTCGCCGGCCTTCGCCTTCAGCGGCGCGCCCGTGACACTCGCGAGCCAGGACGATTCGACGTCGATCTGCGCGCGCGGCGTGGCGCCGGGGATGGCGTTACCGAGCCCGCTCTGGTCCCAGATCTCGTGCGCGATCTGCGCGTGCTCCGGCGTCCCGCGCATGAAGCGCCGCGAGAACATGTTCTCCGGGTGATCGGTGATCTCCCAGCTGAGGCGATCGACGCCGATGTCGGCCGCCATCGTCCGCGCGAGCGCCATTTCCTCGTCGCTGTCGTTGTGAGTGAAGAGGATGTAGCGCCAGTTCACGAACGGCACGTCGAGGCCGTTCTTCTTCTTCTCATCGCAGAGGGCCGTCAGATTCCGGATCGCCTTCGCGAAGTCGCCGCGCTGGCGATATTTCACGTAGCTCTCGGCCGTGGCGCCGTCGATCGAGAACGTGGCCTCGTCGATTCCGGATCGCGCCAGCCGGCGCGCCCCCTCCTCGGTCAGCGCCAGCCCGTTCGTGCTCGTGTAGAGATAGACGTGCGGGTAGCGCGACTTGATGTACTCGACCATGTCGAGCGCGCGCTTGTGCAGGAACGCTTCGCCGTAGTTGAAGAAGTCGATCCGCCCCACTGAGGGCCCCGCCTCGTCGACGACACGCGTGAACAGGTCGTAGTCGAGCATGCCCGCCTGGCGCGTGCGCGTGATGCCCGTCTCGGGCGCGCAGCAGGCCTGGTTGCAGGAGATGTTACAGGCCGCCGTGCACTCGATGTAGAGGCGCGAGGGCATCTGGCCGACGTCGAGCCCGCGCTGCGGGGGCGGGTCGTCCTTCTTCAGCGGCAGCTTCAGCGGGCAGTCGCCGCAGAACGTCGACCCGCCGGCGTTGATGTCCTTCCGCAGGTTCGACGCCGTCGCTCCGGTCCAGATCGCGGACACCGACGCCGTCCGCGTGTCGCCGAGCACGCGCTTGCCGTACGGGTCCGCGCAGCCACAGACCAGGCGGCCGTCGCAGAGGAGCACCATCGTGCTCCAGGGCCAGCTGCAGGTGAAACGGGTGGCGAGGTAGTTCAGAGACAAGGCTTTGGGCGTTAGCAGGCTTTAGGCTTTGGGCTTTGGGAAGGTCCTGGAGACCCGAAAGCCTCCTAAAGCCTAAGGCCAAAAGCCCAAAGCCTATTTCTCCGTCAACTTCTTCATATACGCCCCGAGCCGCTCGTTCTCGTACGACACGGTGTTGAGAAAGAGGCTCTCGGAGAAATAGTGCCGGCGCTCGTCGTCCGTCATCTGCCCGATGATGTGCTGGATTTCGCGCGCCATGTCCTCGAAGGTGGATTGCAGCTCCTGGTTCGTCGAGATTTCCTTATAGAGCGCTTCGAGGACGGCCAGCAAATCGCCATCGAGGGTGAGCGGCGCCCCGGTCGTCAGTGTGATGGTGCGCATCTCAGGCTCCGAAGCTTTTAACGGCGCTCGGTTCGTCAGGGTGTACCTCGATGAAATTCTGCGCCCCCGTCATCGTCAGCATGGTCTCGACCCGCTTCTGCACTCCGGCCAGCTTCAGGGCGCCGCCGGCCGCGGACGCCTGGCGGTAGAGATCCATCAAGCAGCCGATCGTGGCGGAGTCGACGTAGCCGACCGCCGAGAGGTCGACGACGACGCGGCGTTCGCCGGAGGCGATGAGCTTCTGCACCGCCGCCGAGAACTCCGAGAGAAGGGGGTACATCAGGCGGGATTCGCCCACCCGGACGACCGCGATGCCGCTGGCGTGTTCGGTCGTGATGTTCATTCAGAAACTCCAGTGCGCCGGATCGCGCCGCGCTTCCGCGGCTGGACCGGCTGGTTCTCCTGCAGGCGCCTCAGCTGGTGAGCCAGCTCGATGCGCCCGCGATTGATGCGCGACTTGACGGTCCCCTCGGGGAGGCCCAGGCGATCGGCAATTTCCTGGTACGACAGTTCCTGCAGGTCGCGCAGCACCACGGCGGTGCGGAGCGTGATCGGCAGGGTTGCGAGCGCCTGTCGGAGCTGCGCGCGCAGATCCTGGTGCTCGGCGGACGCGTACGGCCCGCGGTCCGTCGTGGCCGGCTGCAGGTCGCTGGCATCGACGTCGCGCGCGATGGTCTGGCGCTCCTTCCGCACGCTGCGGTAGTGATCGATGCAGAGGTTGCGGCTGATGCTGATGATCCAGGTCTGGAAGTTCGCCCGGCGATCGAACGTCTTCAGCGCCTTGAAAATCTTGAGGAAGATGTCCTGCGTGAGATCTTCGGCTTCATCGTGCCTGCCGACGAACTTGTACGCCACGTTGAAGACCTTGCGCCAGTTCTGGCGCACGATCTGTTCCCACGCCGCCTGATCGCCGGCCAGGCACTGCTCGATGAGGCTGTCAGGCGTGAGTGGCTGCGCAGCCGCGGAATCAGCAGACATGCGTCTTTATCTGATATCTTACACTCTTTTCTGAGTAACACCCGTGACCGGATTCTTCAGACAGGGACCCGCGCTCGTGTGCGACGGCGTGGCGCTCGACCGCATCGCCGACGACGAGGGCACGCCGCTCTACGTGTACAGCGCGGCCACGATCGCCGGACGGTACCGCGCTATCGACGAGGCGTTCGCCGGTTACCCGCACGCGATCCATTACGCGCTGAAGGCGAACTCCACGCTGGCCATCACACGGCTGCTGCGCGGCCTGGGCAGCAACGCCGACGCGAACTCCGGCGGCGAGATCGACGTCGCGCTGCGCGCCGGCTTCATTCCCCCCCAGATCGTCTTCACCGGCGTCGGCAAGACCATGGCCGAGCTCGCGCAGGCGATCGATCTCGGGGTCCGCACGATCAACGTCGAGTCGGCGGGAGAAATCGCGCGCATCGACGCGTTGTCGCGCGAGCGCCAGACGCGGACGAAGATCGCGATCCGGATCAATCCGGACGTCGATGCGAGGACCCACCCGCACATCTCGACAGGCCTGAAGACGAACAAGTTCGGCATCGCCATCGGCGACGTCACGGCGCTGTGCGCGCACGCGCGGACGCTCGGGGGCGTCGAGGTCGTCGGCCTGCACGTGCACATCGGCTCCCAGATTACCGATCTCGATCCGCTGACGCGCTCGGCGCGGGCGCTCGTCGGTCTCGCGCGCGAGCTGGCCGCCGACGGTACCCGCATCGAGCATCTGGATCTCGGGGGCGGCCTGGGCGTGTCGTACGACGGATCGCGCGTCCCGACGGCGCGGGAATACGCGGACGCGGTCCTGCCCATCGTCCGCGAGTCCGGCCTCGCCATCGTCCTCGAGCCGGGGCGGCAGATCGTGGCCCCCGCCGGCGCGCTCCTGACGCGCGTGGT
>DAIUEK010000031.1:0-10655 GCA_036845165.1 Vicinamibacterales bacterium
CCTAGATACGTCGCGGATCGGACGGACGCGCGAGCTCGTATTCGAGGATCGTTGCGGCGAACGCGGGACGATCCTCGAGCGGCGAAGGGGGCACGGCGCGGACGATGCGGCCGCGGCAGATCGTGGCGCCCGCCACCGGTGTCGCGATCCAGGTGGGAATCTCCAGCATCATCTCGACGGGCGTGTCGAGCTCGATCTCGCGATCGGCGCGGAAGAGCACGCCCGATTTGCTGATGTTCTCGGTCCAGCCCTCCAGCCACGTTGCATCGGCTGGGGTCCGATACCGGATGGCTATCGGAATTGCGAACCGTGGCGCCCGTGGCGATTGATGCGGCTGAAGGGTCACTGGGGTCCCGCGAATCTACCTCATATTGCGTTCCCCATCGCGCGATTAATCCGTGGACAGAACCGCACACAAAGGGTAGCGATTACACGTCAGCGTTCCTCCTACGGCTGGTGCTGGCGCGCCAACACCGCTCCGACCATCGCGAGCAGAGCGGCGTCGTCGAACGGCTTGTCGAGATGCCCGTCGAAACCGGCCGCCTTCGTGCGCAGATGGTCAGCACTGCTCGCGAGGGCCGAGACCGCGATCACGGGTGGATGGCGGGGGCCCTTCAGGCGTTCGAGCTCGCGAAGAAACTCGAATCCGTCCATGCGTGGCATGCGCAGGTCGCACAGCACCAGGTCGACGGCCTCCAACGTCAGGGCCGCCAGCGCCTCGACGCCGTCTCCGGCGCTGAGGACCTGCGCGCCGAACCGTTCAAGCGTGACGCGCATCACGTCGCGCGTGTCCTGCACGTCGTCCACGACGAGGGCGCGCAGGCCGTCCAGCTCGCGCACGACGCTCGTGCCCGGCACGACCGTGTTCCGCTCTTCGCGGGCGTCCGCAACGACAGGAAAGGACAGCGTCACGTCCGTTCCACAGCCCACGCCCTCGCTGGCAATGCTCACGGACCCTCCGTGCGCCTCCGCCAGGCGCTTGACCAGCGCGAGGCCGATGCCGAGGCCGCCATGCGTGCGGCGCGGGCCCTGCTGCTGCTGCCGGAACATCTCGAACACGAAGGGCAGGAACTCCGGCGCAATACCCTCTCCCGTGTCGCGGACGTGCACGACGGCTCGGTCGTCTTCCTTCTCGAGCCTGACGTCCACGCTGCCATTCTTCGGCGTGAACTTCACCGCGTTGAACAGTACGTTCCTCAAAACCTGCTGCAGGCGATCCCAGTCGGCATCCATGCACGGGGGCTCGTCGGCGTCTGTGAACTGCACCGCGACGCCCCGGGCTCTCGCCGTGTCGGCGACCGCGTCGAGCGCGGCGCGGAGCGCGTCGCCGAGGCAGTGGACCTTCAAGTCGAGCACCGTGTTGCCGCGTGCCGCGCGGTTCAGCTCGAGCAGATCCTCGACCAGCCTGAGCTGGAGGAGCGCGTTGCGCTCGATCACTTCCGCCGCGCGGTGGAGCTGCGCGGGGCCACCCTCGCCCTTGAGGACCTGCGCCCAGCCCAGGATCGGCGTGAGTGGCGAGCGCAGCTCGTGCGACAGGATGGCCAGGAACTCATCCTTCGCGGCGACGGCTGTAGTCAGCTCGGCCGCCGTCTCCTCGTATTGCCGCGTCCGGTGCGTTTCACGCAGCAGTGTGTCTCCGAGCACATGCAGCAGCTCACCGTGGAGGACGAGCCGGCGCGCCGGCATGGGCTGCTGGTGCCGCGCCACGTCCCACAAACGCCTGAAGGGCACGCCGGCATCGCGCGCGAGCCGCGCGATGGCGACGGAGTCGCAGAAATCGACGACCGCGTAGCCGGCCACGGCTGCGCCCACGATCGCTCCGTCGATCAGCAGCGACGTGCCGACGACGGCCAGGCCGGACGCGGGGGCGACGATGACCGCCGGGCGGTCATCGATCGACTGCGCGAGGCACTGCCGGACGCATTCGGCGAAAAGGCCGGGGTCGGAGCCGTGGTCGTGGAACACGGCGTACAACGGGGTGACTGGCGCCGGGCCGCCGACGATCTGGCCGTCTGCGCCGTACAGCGCCACGGACAGGTGCGTGACCGCGCCGAATTTGTCGAGGGCGGAACTCCACGCCGCAAGGTCGAACCGCGTGCCGCGAGCCCCGTCCATCAGGTCGCGTTGCGATCCAGACGCCGCGCCGGATTGCGCGAGATCAGGTTTTGATAGCTGGAGAACGGGAGCGCCCCGACGGGAATTTCACGCGGCAGCACGCGCAGGCCCTTGCCATCGAGAATCTCGCACTCGTGGGTCGAACGGACGGTCGGGTTCGCCCGCATCTTCGCCACCGTGAGGCCGAGCCGGATCGCGTCTCCCAGTTCGATCCAGTTCATCAGCAGGATGTTGTCCACGAGCGAGCTCATGTGGAAGGGGCCCATCATCGACGCCATGCCGAGCATCTCGGGGTTCTCGTGGTTGTACACCGTCGCCGTCTGGTGCTCCTTCATGAGCGCCACGAGCGCGTGAAAGAAGTCGCGAAACATTCGTCCCTGGGTGCCCAGGTTCGAGCCGTACGTGGACAGACTGTCGAACAGCACCCGCTTCGGCTTGAACTCTTCCACGAGCCGCTCGATGTTGTGGAAGTGGTGGTCGATCTCGATCTCCTGCGGCGTGTCGTACTGCACCCGTATCATCCCGGTGTCGATAGCCGCCTGGAGATCGATCCCGATGCTCTTGGCGTTGCGGATGATCTGCGGCACCTGTTCGTCCAGCGAGAACATGAGGCTTCGCTCCCCTCGCCGCGCGCCCTCGATCATGTACTGCAGTCCCAGGACGCTCTTGCCGACGCCCGAGATCCCGGCGACGACCGTGGTGCTGCCGAGGAAGTACCCGCCATTGACGAGGGCGTCGAGGCCGGGCGTGCCGGTGGGCAGGCGCGTCGTCGAATCGAAGGCGGCGGCCTGGTCGCGGCGTGGACGGCGAGGCGCCTGCACCCGCCGGTACACTTCCAGGCCGTGCCCATCGACGATCCGGAAGGTGTGCCGCCCCATCTGAAAATCGTGGCCACGCGACTTGACGATCTCGATCGACCGCACCGTCGCGCGGGTCACCTCTTCCATCCTCAGCCGGATGACCGTGTCGGCAATGGATTCTTCCGGCAGGGCGGTCGGACGTGTCTCGCTGAAGGCCGTCGCTTCGACCGCGAGCACGGCTGTGAGGTTCTCGCGCTGGAGTCCCTCGACGAGCACGTGAAAGACGTCCCGGGCTTCGACACCGCCGGCGCTGCCGAGGACGCCCGCCACGCCGGCGATGCCATCGACGAAGATGCGGCGGGCGCCCATCTCCTCGGCCTCCTCGAGGAGCAGGCTGTCGGCCTGCTGCAGTTCCTGCCCGAACACCTCGCGGGTCGTAAAGATGATCTTCAGCTTCCGCTGGCGCTCGAGCGCCGGCAGGTCCCATCCCAACCGCGCGGCATCGCGGACGAGTCTGTCGGGCGACACTTCGAACAGGACGATGATGCCCGGCTCGTCGAACTGGCAGGCGCCTCGATACACGAACTCGACCCCCATCGTCGTCTTGCCCGTGCCGATGCCGCCTTCGAGCAGAGTGATGTTGCCCCGCGGGATACCGTCCGCCAGGATGGCATCGAGCCCTGTGATTCCTGTCTTGACCAGATCGCGTTCAGGCATCATCCCCACCTCGGCGACGTACACGTGGCTCCGACGTCGGGATGACGTCGGGCTTCGGTCGGAGCAGGAATGGGCGCGGGGTCAGCGCGGCCGGCGCGGCCGACTCGCGGCGCGCCACTGGACCCTGCGTCCTTGCGGGCGACCGGCCTTTCAGGGCCCGGATCAACGCCAGCCGTCCGGCCCGCGTGGAGGCGAGCGACACGAGCGCCGGCAGCCATCCTCCAGGAGTCCCGCCCGCCGCGAACACGTACATCCGCGCCACCCGCGCCGGGGTCTGCGACTGCGTCACCAACCCCGCCTCGAGCAAAACGTCCAGCGACTGCGCCGATTGCTTGATGTCGTACCCCATGAAGGCGGCCAGTTGCTCGCCGGCCAACAGGGTGTGCGGATGCTTCACGAAGAACATCAGCAGGTCGAGGTCGCACGGATGCCTGAGCGCGCCGACGCGATCGAGCAGGCTGTGAGCGTCCTCCGGCCTCATGGTCCCGAGGATGGTACCCCACCTGTCACGGTCAAGTCGAACCGCGGGGGGCGCCGCGCCGCGAGCCGAGCGCCGGGTGCTGCCGATACTGCGCCGCGTGGCGACGGCAAACGGTAGGCGGCTAACGGTAAACGGCCAACTCCTAATACACGTCGAGTTTCAGGCGGTGCGCCTTCTTCATCGCGACGATGTACTCGGCCGCCTGTTCGGGCGTGCGCCCGCCTTCGGTTTCGACGATGTGGGCGAGCTCGCGCTGGACGTCGGCGGCCATCCTGCCCTTGTCGCCGCAGATGAACACCTCCGCGCCGTCCTCGAGCCACGTGTAGAAATCCCGCGCCGACTCGCGCATGCGATGCTGCACATAGATCTTGTGCGGCTGGTCGCGCGAGAAGGCGAGATCGAGCCGCAGGAAGCCTCCCTGCTCCCAGGCCGTCAGTTCCGGCTCGTAGTAGAAACCCCACGCGCGCGACTGATCGCCGAAGAACAGCCAGTTCCGCCCCCTGGCGCCACGCGCGTCGCGCTCCTCCAGGAATCCACGAAACGGCGCCAGTCCGGTGCCCGGACCGATCATGATCATCGGCGTGGACGGATCCGCCGGCATCGCGAAATGCTTCTGCGCGTCCTGGAGGTAGACAGGGGCGGTCACGCCCTGCGGCCAGCGATCGTTGATGAAGGTCGAGGCCACCCCCAGCCGCTCGCGGCCGCGTGAGGGGAAGGCGACCGACAGGACGAGGAGATGCGCTTCCTCCGGGTGCCGTCGCTCGCTCGAGGCGATGGAGTAGAGGCGCGGCTGCAGCGCGCGCATCACGGCGGCAAACTTCACGGCGGTGAAGTGCGCCTGCGGGGCGTCGTGCAGCACGTCGAGCACGTCGTGGGCCTCGTCCCACGCGTGCAGGTAGTGCTTCAGCAGCGCCTCACCCCCTTTTTCCAGCATCGGGCGGAACATCTGCACCCCTTGCGCGAGGCAGGCCTCCAGCAACCGCCGGCTCGGCAGCGACAGATCCCATCGCCGGGAGAGCGCTTCTCGGAAGGAGAGCGTGTCGCCGGGTCCCGCGGTCACGATCTCCTCCCCGGTGGCCCCCAGCCTGTGGAGAATCGCGTCGATCAGGGTGTCGGGATTGGACGGCCACACGCCCAGCGCATCGCCAGGCTTGTAGGTCAGTCCGGAGCCGGCGAGCGAGACGACGTGATGCTGTGTGTCCTTGGGCGCGCCCGGGGGTGTGATGCGGTAGCCCCCGGTGCGGGTGCCGGCGAATGGATGTCGCTGAGTGTAGGGTCCAGTCGAGACGCCAGTCACGTTTGCATGGTAGCCGCGATCGCGCGCGCCGGGCCAGCGCGCTCCCGTAATACCCCTCCAAGGCAGCGATCCACACCCCTGAGGCGTTGCGTACTGAACGTGTAAGATACGCGATCATGGATCGACGGGACTTCCTCAAACTCGGCGGGTCGGCGGTCGCCGCCGGCGCGCTCGCCACGACACGCGCGACGGCCGCGGCGCCTCAGGCCGCGGCGCCCTTCCTGTCCGCGGCGCCGATCGAGCACGTCCGGATCGGCTACGTCGGTATCGGCGGGCAGGGCTCCGGACACGTCGAGAACCTGCTCAAGATCCCCGGGTGCCGCATTACGGCCGTCTGCGACGTCCGCCCCGAGCGGACCGATTGGGCGACAAAGCAGATCACCGCCGCCGGACATCCGGCCCCCACCCCCTACACGAAAGGGCCGCGCGACTTCGAGCGGCTGTGCGAGACCGCAGATCTCGATCTCGTCTACAACGCGACGCCGTGGGAGTTCCACGTGCCGATCATGCTTGCGGCCATGAAGCACGGAAAGCACACGGCGACGGAAGTGCCCGCGGCGATGACGGTGGACGACTGCTGGGCGATGGTCGAGTCCGCGGAGAAATACCGCAAGCACTGCGTGCTGATGGAGAACTGCAACTACGACCGCATGGAGATGATGGTCTACCACATGGTCCGCCAGGGCCTGTTCGGCGAGATCCTCCACGCGGAAGGGGGGTACCTCCACGATTTGCGTGGGATCAAGTTCGCGGACGAAGGGGAGGGGCTCTGGCGGCGCGCGTGGGCCACGAAACTGAACGGGAATCTGTATCCCACGCACGGTCTCGGTCCCGTCGCCAACTGCCTCGACAACAATCGCGGCGATCGGTTCGACTACATGGTCTCGATGAGCGGGCCGTCGCGAGGCCTGCAGGACTGGGCCGCGGAGCACGTCCCGGCCGGCTCGCCGAAACGAAACGAGCGTTACGTCCTTGGCGACGTGAACGTCAGCCTGATCAAGACGGCGCGCGGCAAGACGATCGTCGTCGAGCACTGCACGAACCTGCCGCGTCCCTACAGCCGCATCCACATGGTGCAGGGGACCAAGGGGCTCTTCCAGGGCTACCCGAGCCGCGTCTACATCGAAGGGCGCGGCAAGGAGGACCAGTGGCAGGAGGCCCAGGCCGTCCTCGGCGAGTTCGAGCATCCGCTGTGGAAAGAGATCGCCGAAATGGCGAAAGGGGCGGGGCACGGCGGCATGGACTTCATCGAAGACTACCGGTTGATCAAGTGCCTGCGCGAGGGCACGCCCACCGACTTCAACGTCTACGATGCCGCCGCCATCAGCGCGGTGGTCGGGCTCAGCGTGCAGTCGGTCGGACGCAAGGCGGCGCCGGTGGACTTTCCCGATTTTACGCGCGGGCGCTGGCAGACGGCCCCGCCGGTGCCCATCATCCACATGTAGGTCCGGGTGCGCCTGACATCCCTCGACTGGACGATCGTCGCCGTGTCGATCGTCGCCTCGTTCATTCCCGCGCTCTGGATGGCGCGGCGCGCGGGGAGGAGCACCGCCGAGTTCTTCACGTCCGGGCGCGCGGCGCCGTGGTGGCTGATCGGCGTGTCGATGGTCGCCACCACCTTCAGCACGGACACCCCCAACCTGGTCACGAATCTCGTGCGCGAAGGGGGCGTCGCGTCCAACTGGGTCTGGTGGGCCTTCCTCCTCACGGGCATGATGACGGTCTTCTTTTATGCGCGGCTGTGGCGGCGGCTGGGGGTCCTGACGGATCTCGAGTTCTACGAGTTGCGGTACTCGGGGGCGCCCGCGACGTGGGTGCGTGGGTTCCGCGCGATCTACCTCGGCCTCTTCTTCAACATGGTCATCATGGCGGCGGTGAACCTGGCGGCCGCCAAGATCGCGAACGTCCTGCTCGGGTGGCCGGTCGGACAGACGCTGCTGGTGTGCGGCGTGCTGAACGTCGCGTTCGCGGCGACCTCAGGCCTGTGGGGCGTGCTCGTCACCGACTTCATCCAGTTCGGGATCGCGATGACCGGATCGTTCGCGGCGGCGTACTACGCCCTGCGCCGGCCGGAGGTCGGCGGCCTCGACGGCCTGCTCGCGAAGCTCGATCCCTCGGTGCTGCGGATGGTCCCGGATCTCGGCAACTGGCATGTCGCGCTGCCGATCTTCGTCGTGCCGCTGGCGATCCAGTGGTGGGCGACGTGGTATCCGGGCGCGGAGCCCGGCGGCGGCAGCTACATCGCACAACGCATGCTGGCGGCGCGGACCGAGAAGGACGCGCTCGCGGGAACGCTCCTGTTCAACCTCGCGCACTATGCGCTCAGGCCCTGGCCGTGGATCATCGTGGCGCTCTGCTCGATGATCGTGTTCCCGAAGGTCTCGGACATCGCGCGCGCGCTGCCGCACGTCGACCCGACGCTGCTCGGCAACGACATGGCGTACTCCGCCATGCTGACGTTCCTGCCCTCCGGCATGCTCGGCCTGATGGTGGCGGGGCTCCTGGCCGCCTACGTGTCCACGATCTCGACGCACCTCAACTGGGGCACGTCGTATCTCGTGCACGACTTCTATCGCCGGTTCGTCCGCACGAACGAGCCCGAGGCGCACTACGTGCTCGTCGGCCGGATCGCGACCGGCGTGTTGATGGTGGCGGCCGGCCTCTTCACCCTCGTCCTCGACACCGCGCAGGGGAGTTTCAACCTGCTGCTGTCGGTCGGCGCCGGCACGGGACTCTTGTACCTGCTGCGCTGGTTCTGGTGGCGGATCAACGCGTGGAGTGAAATAACCGCCATGGCGAGTTCGTTCGTGCTCGCGGCGGCGCTCTTCATCGCGCGGCGCCGCGGCGCCGCGATCCCGAATCACATCAGCCTGCTGGTCACGATTGCCGTGACGACGGTCGTCTGGCTCGCGACCGCGTACCTGACGGAGCCGACCGATCGCGACACGCTGCGCCGCTTCTACATGAAGGTGCGCCCCTCCGGCCCCGGGTGGGCCGCGATCCGCGCGGAGTGTCCGGGTACTCATGCTCCCGACAACCTGTCCGCGGCCTTTGCCTGCTGGGTGGCCGGGATCGCGCTCGTCTATGGCGCGCTCTTCGGCGCGGGGCACCTGCTGTTCGGGCACCACACCGCGGCGTTCATCGCCATCGACGCCGCGGTCGCCGGCGCCGTCGTGTTGTTCATTCAGCTGCCGCGTCTCTGGCGCGTATGAACGCGGTCGTCCTGGCGCGCGGGCTCGGCACGCGCATGCGCGAGGCGGATCCGGACGCGCGTCTCAGCGACCCGCAGCGCCGCGCCGCGGACGCAGGCCTGAAGCCGATGATTCCCATCAACGGTCGCCCGTTTCTCGACTACCTGTTGAGCGCGCTCGCCGACGCCGGCGTCGCGCAGGTCGCCCTCGTGGTCGCGCCGGACCACGAGGGCGTGCGCCGCCACTACTCGACGAATCCACCCGCGCGGATCGCTCTCGGCTTCGTCGTGCAGCCCGAGCCGCTGGGGACCGCGAATGCGGTGCTCGCCGCGGAAACCTGGGCGGCCGGCGACCCTTTTCTCGCCATGAACGCCGACAACCTGTATCCGGTCACCGCGCTCGCGGACCTCGTGTCACTCGGCGAACCGGGCCTCCCCGCGTTCGAGCGCGACGATCTCGTGCGCTCGGGCAACATTCCCGCCGAACGCGTCCAGGCGTTCGCGGTGATCGAGGTGGATGCGCAGGGGTACCTGACGCGAATCGTGGAGAAGCCCGCCTCGCTCGTCCTTCCGCCTGACGTGCTCGTCAGCATGAACTGCTGGCGGTTCGATTCACGGATCTTCGGCGCCTGCCGCGACGTGCCGCGATCGGCGCGCGGCGAGTTCGAGCTGCCCGAGGCGGTCGGCCTCGCCGCCAGGCGGGGCGTGCGCTTCAAGGCGCTGCGCGCACGGGGGGCCGTGTTGGATCTCTCCCGCCGCGCGGACACGGCGGACGTGGAACGGCGACTCGCGGGCGTGGTACCGAGGCCATGACCGGAGCGTCCCTGGCGGCGTCGCTCGTCGCGCGCGGTCTGGATCCGCGGGAGCTCGACGCCAAGCAGTCACTGTTCGACCTCGTGCTCGGCGCGTTTCGCGCGCTGACCGGCGACGCGCCGCGGCATGCGTGGTGGGCGCCTGGACGGCTGGAGGTGTTCGGGAAGCACACCGACTACGCCGGCGGACGCGCGCTGGTGGGCGCCGTGCCGCGGGGGCTTGCCGTCGCCGCCGGGCCCCGCGGGGACGGCACCATCCACGTCGTCGACGCGCGGCGCGGGGACCGCCTGAGGCTGGCGGCGTCGCAGGAGGCGGCCTTTACAGGCTGGCGGCATTACGTCGAGGTGATCGGGCGGCGGCTGTCGACCAACTTTCCGGGTGCGCGGCTTGGCGCGGACATCGTGTTCGCCAGCGATTTGCCCCGGGCGTCAGGGATGAGCAGCTCCAGCGCGCTGGTCGTGGCGATATCTGCCGCGCTCGTCCGCGTCGCGGAGATCGCGGGACGCCCCGAGTGGCGCACGAACATTCACGACACGATCGATGTCGCCGGCTACTTCGCGTGCATCGAAAACGGCCTGACCTTCGGCACGCTCGAGGGAGACGCCGGCGTCGGCACCCACGGCGGCAGCGAGGACCACGCCGCGATCCTGGCCGGCATTCCAGGGCAGGTGTCCGCGTTGGTCTTCGTGCCGATGCGTCCCATCGGCAGCGTCCGGGTGCCCGACGCGTGGCGCTTCGTGCTCGCCCCCAGCGTCGTCAGATCGTCGAAGACCGGCGACGCCCAGGACGCGTACAACCGCCTGGCGCGCGCCGCGCAGGTGCTCCTCGAGATCTGGAACACGGCCGAGCCGCCGGCCCCATCGCTCGCGGCGGCGCTCGCCTCCGGCTCGTCCGCGCTGGACCGGGTGCGCCGTCTCGTGCGCGGATCCGCCATCCCCGGCTGGCCGCCGGATGTGCTGGAGAGGCGTCTCGATCACTTTATCCGCGAGGACGCGCGCACAACGGACGCGCTCGGGGCATTTCGGGAGGCTGACGCGCCAGGCCTCGCGTCGCTGTCGCAGGCATCGCAGGCCGACGCCGAATGCCTGCTGGGCAACCAGGTGCCTGAAACCAGCGCGCTCGCGCAGTCGGCGCGGCAACTCGGCGCGTTCGCCGCCTGCAGCTTCGGCGCGGGATTTGGAGGGAGCGTGTGGGCGCTCGTGCCCCACGACATGGCCGCGAGGTTCGCGCCGCGCTGGAGTC
>DAIUEK010000032.1:0-4764 GCA_036845165.1 Vicinamibacterales bacterium
GGTAAGGCGCGGGACTTTGGATCCCGTATTCGGAGGTTCGAATCCTCCCGCCCCAACCATGCTTCTAAGGGTGTCTGCGTGATTACTACGGGAGCGCTACCGGCAGCCACGGCCAGCGGGCAGCTCAAGATCTTTTCGGGCAGCGCGCACCGGGCGCTGACCGAGGAAATCGCCGAGTTCCTCGGGGTCCAGCTCGGGAACGCGCGACTGCAGCGGTTTCCCGACACCGAGGTTTCGTTCCAGATCGACGAGAACATCCGCGGCACCGACGTCTTTGTCGTGCAGCCCACGTGCGCGGACGTCGATCGGCACTTGATCGAGATGTGCGTGATGATCGATGCGTTCCGCCGCTCGTCGGCGTCGCGCATCACGGCGGTCATTCCGTACTACGGCTACGCGCGGCAGGATCGGAAGGACAAGCCGCGCGTCCCGATCTCGGCGAAGCTCGTCGCGAACCTGCTGAGCGCCGCGGGCGCGAACCGGGTGCTGACGATGGATTTGCACAAGGCGCAGATCCAGGGGTTCTTTGACATTCCGGTCGATCACCTCTTCGCGGCGCCGGTGATCATCGAGTACCTGTCGCGGCTCGACAGCCCGAACCTGACGATTGTCTCGCCGGACGCGGGGGGCGCGGAACGCGCCCGCGCGTATGCGAAGCGGCTCGACGCCGAGCTGGCGATTATCGACAAGCGGCGTTCGGAAGACGGAACGGCGGAAGTGATGAACGTGATCGGCGACGTCAGCGGCAGGACGTGCATCCTGCAGGACGACATTATCGACACGGCCGGCACGATCGTGAAGGCGGCCAGCGCGCTCAAGGCCAACGGGGCCGAGCGCGTGTTCGCGTGCGCGGTGCACGGGGTGCTGTCCGGCACGGCGATCGAGCGCCTCGAGGCGGCGCCGATCGACCAGGTGATCATCACGAACACGATCCCGCTCACGACGGAGCGGGCGAAAGGCTGCAAGAAGATCAAGCAGCTGTCGGTCGCGCGCCTGCTGGGGCAGGCGATTCGAAGCATTCACGAGGAGACGTCGGTCTCCTCATTGTTCGTCTGAAGACGGTTTCCAGTTTCAACGTTTCCAGTTTCCAGCTGGGAGCCAACGGAACTGGGAGCGGGTAACTGGCTACCGGTAACTGGCAACTGACTATGGACGCAACACTACAGGCTGAAAAGAGAGACGGGCGCGGCAAGAACGAGGCGCGGCGGCTGCGCGCGTCGGGCCGTATCCCTGCCGTCGTCTACGGCACGGAAAAGAACAAGGCGACCGAGATCGCGGTCGACCCGCGGGTGCTGCTGCGCATCCTGCACTCCGAGTCCGGCGTGAACACGCTGATCGGTCTCGAGGGCGCGGGGCTCGCGACGGGCGCCAAGGTGCTCGTCAAGGAGTACCAGCTCGACCCGCTCTATCACAAGCTGCTTCACGCCGACTTCTACGCGGTCGCGATGGACAAGCGCCTCACCGTCACCGTCCCCATCGTGCTGATGGGCGAGCCCAAAGGGGTCAAGCAGCAGGGGGGCATCGTCGACTTCGTCAACCGCGAAATCGAAGTCGAGTGTCTGCCGGCCGATATTCCGGAGCACATCGACATCGATATCAGCGAGCTCATGATGCACCAGGGCATCCGCGTCCGCGATCTGCCGCAGGACGCCAAGTGGAAGCCGGTCAGCGAGCCGGATCTGATGCTGGTCCACGTCGTCACCGTGAAGGTCGAGGAAGTGCCGGCGGTGGATGCCGTGGCGGCGGCCGCGGTCCCTGGCGCCGTTTCGACCGAGCCCGAAGTCATCAAGAAGGGCAAGAAGGACGAAGACGAGGAGAAAGACCAGGGCAAGGACCAGGGCAAGGACAAGGACCAGGGCAAGGACAAGGACAAGGACAGGAAAGACAAGAAGTAGTTGGCGATTGGCGATTGGAGCCAATTGGCCCGACCTTGAGGTCGGGCGTGCCGCATGAAGCTGGTGATCGGTTTAGGAAACCCCGGCCCGAAGTACGGGGGCACGCGGCACAACGTCGGGTTCGCGGCGGTCGATCTCCTGGCGACGCGCCACGGACTCCAGTGGGAATCGGCGCCGCGCGGCATCGAATCATTCGTCGCGAAGTGGCGTCCCGGTGACGCGATCGTCGCGAAGCCGCTGACGTTCGTGAACCTCAGCGGCACCGCGGTTGTGGGACTGCTGCAGTTCTACAAGATTGAGATCGCGGACCTCCTCGTCATCGTCGACGAGGTGCAGCTCGACACCGGGCGCGTGCGGATCAGGCCCTCCGGATCGGCCGGCGGGCACAACGGGTTGAAGTCGATCATCGCGTCGCTTGGAACCGACGGGTTCGCGCGGCTGCGGATCGGCGTCGGGCGGGGAGATACGCGGCGGGACCTCGCGGATCACGTGCTCGCGAGGTTCGAGCCGGACGAACGGCCGGTCGTCGATGAGGCGATCGGGAAGGCCGCGGACGCCGCGGAGCTGTTCATCGCTGAGGGGTCGTCTGCAGCGATGAACCGGTACAACAGAAAAGACGACGCAGTCAGCGACAACGAAGACAACTAATCCTTGTCTCCTTGGAACGATGGAATCGGGTAATTGAGTAATTACCAGATTCGTACGTTTCCGCTTAGCCCAGAAGGAGCATCATGAGTCAGACCCGACAGTACGAGCTCGTCTACATCGTCTCGCCGGAGGCGAGCGAGCAGGCGGTCGCCGAGCTGCACACGCAGGTCGAGCAGATCGTCGAGCGCTTCACCGGCACACTCGACAAAACCGAAAACTGGGGCAAGCGCAAGCTGGCCTACGAGATCGGCCATGCCCGCGAGGGCACGTACGTGATCGAGACGATCACGGGGTCGGGCGAGATGATGAAGGAAATCGATCGCCGCTTCCGCGTGACCGACACGATCATCCGGCACCTCACGGTCCGCGTGGACGACGACATCAAGGTGGCCGAACGCCTCCGCGCCGAGCGGAAGGCGACGCAGGCGCGCCGCCGCACGGCGCGCGGGCTGCCGCCCGAGCCGCAGGCGAGCGAACGCCGCGGCGATCGGGACGGCGACGACCAGGATGACGGCGGCATGGGCATGGAAGGCGCGGAGGGTCAGCGATGAGCGGAGAACGTGGTGGTGGTGGGGGAGGCGGCCGCGGCCGCCTCCCCCACCACCACCACGTTCTCCGCTCATCGCTGACCCTCCGCGCCTTCCATGCCCATGCCGCCGTCATCCTGGTCGTCGCCGTCCCGATCGCCGCGGCGGCAAGAAGGACGACAAGGACAAGAAGGGGGAGCGCCCGCGCGGCGGGTTCTTCCGCCGGCGTCGTGTCTGCAAGTTCTGCGCGGAGAAGATCGACTACGTAAACTATAAAGATGTCCGGCTGCTGTCGCCGTTCATCCCGGAGCGGGGCAAGATCCAGCCGCGCCGGATTTCGGGCACCTGCGCGAAGCACCAGCGCGCCCTGCAGGTGGCGATTGCGCGCGCGCGCCAGCTCGCGTTGATTCCGTACGTTACTGACTAGTCTCACGCGCCGAACGGCTCATCACGAAGATCACTAAGGTACAAAGATCACAAAGAGCTCTTAGTGGTCTTTGTCTCTTAGTGATCTCTGTGAATGCGCCGCAGGCTCGTGACAGGAAAAACACTATGGAAGTCATTCTCAGAGAACACGTCGAACACCTGGGCCGTCGTGGCGACATTGTGAAGGTCGCGGCCGGTTACGGACGGAACTACCTGCTGCCGCGGAAGTTCGCGCTGCTGGTGACCGAGAACAACAAGCGCCAGATCGAGCGCGAGAAGAAGCTCGCCGAAGTGCGCGACATGGAAGACCAGCGCGCGGCCGAGGCGGTCGCGGAGCGGGTCGGCCAGATCGAGATCGTGATCGGCCGCCGGGTCGGCGACCACGACACGCTGTACGGGTCGGTGACCTCGGCGGATGTCGCGCAGGCGCTGAAGGCGAAGGGCTTCGACATCGACAAACGGAAGATCCAGATGCCCGAGGCGCTCAAGGCGCTCGGCGAGACCACCGTCCCCATCAAGATCCACCACGGCGTCGTGGCGCAGGTCAAGGTGCGGGTTGTAGCGGAGAAGCAGTAAACAGTTTACGGTTTACAGCTTACGGTTGGCCGTTCGCGGTTCTTTGGAACTGTCGACTGTGAACTGTGAACTGTCGACGAGCGGCGCGTAGCCTTCCCGTCGATGCGGAGCATCGTCCACGGCTATGCCGTTGCACTCTACCCATGCGTGCGCCTCAAACCCGTCGGCCGTTCTGACGCCGACGCGGACCGTGGCCGTGACGCCCCGGCGCCTGAGCATCCAGGCCAGCGCGAGCGACCGCGGCAGGCAGCTGCCTCCCGGCACGTAGCGCCCCGCCCGATCGACCGCGATCCCCAGCTCAGTCGGATCCCCTGAAGCCTGGGGATCGCTATTTGTAGGGTTCCGTCGCTCGACGGATCGCAACATCCGGCGTACACCGAGCACGCGGATCCCGGCGGCCATGACGACGACGACTGCCGCCGACGTCAGCACCCGCCGCTGTTCTTTCTTCGTCAGCCCGCGCCATCGGGCATACGCCCCCATACGTCGATTCTACGCCGATGACCGAGGGGCGATGACCGAGGACCGAGAACCGAAGATCGATGACCGAGGATCGACTCTCGATCCTCGATCAACGGCCTTCGTGTTGTTGTATCCTCTTGTTCCCGCACGTAGATGGCCGAAACCGCAATCGCCGCACCCGAGCGCACGCTTCCGCACAATCTCGAGGCCGAGAAGTCGGTCCTGGGCGC
>DAIUEK010000032.1:4864-9067 GCA_036845165.1 Vicinamibacterales bacterium
CACCCGAGCGCACGCTTCCGCACAATCTCGAGGCCGAGAAGTCGGTCCTGGGCGCGATCCTCATGCACAACGAGGCGTTCAACCACGCCGCGGAGCTGATCGACTCGAAGGACTTCTTCCGCGACGCGCACCGGCGCATCTTCGACAAGATGGTCGCGCTCAGCGAGCGCAACGATGCCATCGACCTGGTCACGCTGAAGGAGGAGCTGGCGCGCTCGAACGAGCTGGAAGAGGTGGGCGGGCCCGCCTACATCGCGTCGCTGGCCGACGGCGTGCCGCGCAGCGCGAACGTCGAGCACTACGCGCGGATCGTCAAGGAAAAGGCGACACTCCGGAATCTGATTCACTCGGCGAACCGGATCCTCTCCGACGCGTACCGCGCCGAGGAAGACGCGGATCTGATCCTCGACGGGGCGGAGAAGGCGATCTTCGAGATCGCCGAAGATCGCATCCGCGAGGGCTTCGTGCCCCTGCGCGACCTGGTCCAGAGCAGCTTCGCGACGATCGAGAGGCTGCAGCAGCACAAGGGACTCGTCACGGGCGTGCCGACCGGCTTCGTGGATCTCGACGAGCTGACGTCCGGCCTGCAGCCCTCGGACCTCGTGCTCGTCGCGGCGCGCCCGTCGATGGGGAAGACCAGCTTCGCCCTCAACATCGCGCAGCACGTCGGCATCCAGACGGACATGACGGTCGGCATCTTCAGCCTCGAAATGTCCAAGGAGCAGCTGTTTATACGCATGCTGACGGCCGAGGCGCGCATCGACGCGCACCGGTTCCGCAGCGGCTACCTGAACGAGAAAGACTACGGCCGTCTCTCGCACGCGCTCGGCACGCTCGCCGAGGCGCGCGTGTTCATCGACGACTCGGCGTCCCTCGGCGTGCTCGAGATGCGCGCGAAGGCGCGCCGCCTGCAGGCCGAGCACGGCCTGCACCTGCTCATCGTCGATTACATCCAGCTGATGCAGGGGCGCGGCCGGTTCGAGAACCGGCAGACCGAGATCGCGTCGATCTCGCGATCGCTGAAGGGGCTCGCCAAGGAGCTCAGGATTCCCATCGTCGCGCTGTCGCAACTGTCGCGCGCCCCGGAAACGCGATCGGATCACCGCCCGCAGCTCTCGGACCTGCGCGAGTCGGGCGCCCTCGAGCAGGACGCCGACGTCGTCATGTTCATCTTCCGCGAGGAACAATACCGCGACGCCGATGGCCAGCCGAACCAGGCCGCCGAAGGGGTCGCCGAGATCATCATCGGCAAGCAGCGCAACGGCCCGGTCGGCACCGCCAAGCTCGCCTTCATCAAGGAACACACGCGCTTCGAGAACCTGGCGCAAGGCGCCGCATGAGAAGAAGGCAACGGTTGCCTTCTGCCTTCTGCCGTGTGTTCGTCAGCTTATGATCCGCCCGACTGTCGCTCGCGTCGACCTGTCGGCGATCGAGAGCAACCTCAAGGCGATCACGGCATTCCTTTCCGGGGACCGAGGACCGAAGTCCGAGGATCGAAGGGCCCAGTCCGATCCTCGACCCTCGAACCCCGATCCTCGATCCTCGACCCTCGATCCTCGATCCTCGACCATCGGCCCTCGAATCATCGCCGTCGTCAAAGCCAACGCGTACGGCCATGGCGCGAGCGAAGTGGGCCTCGCGCTCGAGCGCGCAGGCGCGGCGATGCTCGCGTGCGCCGACATCGAAGAAGGCATCGTCCTGCGGCGCGCGGGGATCCGCGTCCCGATTCTCGTCTTCGGCGCGCTCGGCATCAGCGATCTCGACGGCGTGTTCGAATTCGACCTGACGCCGACCATCTCGACGCCGTCCGCCGCCCACGCCCTCGCCGCCGCCGCCGCGAAGCGGGGTCAGACCGGGGTCAGACCGGGGTCAGACCAGGGTCAGGGCAGGGTCAGGCCTCTTCACTGTCATCTGAAGATCGACACCGGGATGAATCGTCTCGGATTTCGCCACGACAATCTCGAACGGACGCTTCCCGAGATTGCCGCAAGTCCGTACCTCGCCATCGATGCCGTCTACACGCACTTCGCGACCGCGGACGAACCCGAGCATCCCGCGTTCGGCGAACAGCGCGAACGCTTCGAACAGGCCCTGGCGACGATCGGGTCGCTCGGCATCAGGCCAAACGCCCGCCACGCCGCCAACAGCGCGGCACTCCTGCGTGACGAGCGCGTCTGGTACGACTTCGTCCGTCCGGGACTGCTCCTTTACGGCATCGTCCCGCCGCCGCTGGCGATCACGTTGCCGCTGCGACCTGCCCTGTCACTCCACAGTCGTATCGTGCACGTGAAGGGGATACGTCCCGGCGAGGGGACCGGGTACGGGCTGCATTCGGCGGTCGACCGCCCGTCCACCATCGCGGTCGTGCCCGCAGGCTATGCCGACGGCCTCGATCGCCGCCTCGCCGGCCGCGGCTACATGCTCGTCCGCGGGCGCCGCGCGAGGGTCGTGGGCTCGGTCTGCATGGACATGACGATGATCGACGTGACGGGGATGGAGGTGTCGACCGGCGACGAGGTCGTGATCGTCGGGGCGCAGGGCGGCGAGTCGATCGGGATGCGCGAGATCGCCGCGTCCATCGGGACGATCCCGTACGAGCTCCTCTGTCGCGTTGGTACACGGATTGAACGCGTTTACGATTGAAGACTGAAGATTGGCAATTGACGATTACACGGAGTGTCGATGGACGACTTCCGACTGGCGCCCTGAGTCGGCGGCCATGCCTCGCCAATCGACAATCGCACATCGACGATCCGTGAATCTGCAATCGCCACTCGGAAATCGCCAATGAAAACGAAAGTCATCTTCTCCTGCCAGGAATGCGGCGCCCAGAGCCAGAAGTGGCTGGGGCGCTGCCCGGAATGCGAGGCGTGGAACTCGCTGGTGGAGGAGCGCGCGGTGCCGACGACCCCGGGGGCCGGCGCCGCGTCGGCCAGTGCGGGCGCGCGGTACTCGCTGGCGGCCACCGCCGGACCGCGGCTGTACGAAGACATTGACACCGTCGTCTCGGCGCGCCTGACCACCGGTATCGAGGAGTTCGATCGCGTGCTCGGCGGAGGGGTGGTGCCGGGGTCACTCGTGCTGATCGGCGGCGAGCCGGGGATCGGCAAGTCGACGCTGCTGCTCCAGGCGGCCGCGCACTTTGCGCAGACGACGGGGACGGTCCTCTACAGCTCCGGCGAAGAGTCGGAGCACCAGATCAAGTCGCGCGGCCAACGCCTCGGCGTCGAGCGGGCGCCGTTGTACCTGCTGGCGGAGACGTGCCTCGAGCGCATCCTCGAGGAGATCGCGCGTCTGCGCCCGGCGCTCGTCATCGTGGATTCCATCCAGACGGTCTTCTCGCTCAAGTTCCAGTCTGCGCCCGGCAGCATCGGCCAGGTGCGCGAGGCCGCCACGCAGCTGCTGTTCGCGGCGAAGGGGCAGAACATCCCCACGTTCCTCGTCGGGCACGTGACGAAGGACGGCAGCCTTGCCGGGCCGAAGGTCCTCGAGCACATCGTGGACACGG
Source organism: Vicinamibacterales bacterium (assembly GCA_036845165.1). GTDB lineage: Bacteria > Acidobacteriota > Vicinamibacteria > Vicinamibacterales > 2-12-FULL-66-21 > JAICSD01. The sequence goes on from DAIUEK010000032.1 coordinate 8,373, forward strand.
TCCTCTATTTCGAAGGGGAGAAGCACCACTCGCACCGCGTCGTCCGCGCGGTGAAGAACCGTTTTGGCGCGGTGAGCGAGCTGGGGGTGTTCGAGATGACCGGCACGGGCCTGAGGGGCGTGCCGAACCCGTCGGCGCTTTTTCTCGCGGAGCGCCCCGCGAACGTCGCCGGGTCCGCGGTGCTGTGCTGCATGGAAGGCTCGCGGCCGCTGCTCGTCGAGGTGCAGGCGCTCGTCAGCACGAGCTCGTACGGAAACGCCAAGCGGATGGCGAGCGGAATCGATCAGAACCGCCTGTCGTTGCTCCTCGCCGTGCTCGAGAAACGCGCGGGCCTGAACCTGCTCGGGGAGGACGTGTTCATCAACGTCGCCGGCGGCATGACCGTGGACGAGCCCGCCGCGGACCTCGCGGTGGTGGCCGCCGTCGCGTCGAGCCTGCGCAATCGTCCGATCCGGCAGGGGACCGCGGTCTTCGGCGAGGTGGGTCTTGCGGGCGAGGTCCGCGGCGCGCCGCAGGCGGCGCTCCGCGTGCGCGAAGCCGCGCAGATGGGATTCACGCGTTGCGTGGTGCCGCACAACAACGTCGCGCCCGACGAAGCCCCGCCGGGATGCGAGCTGGTCCCGGTGAAGAACGTCGGCGAAGCGCTCGATCAGTTGATGGACTGGTAGCAGGTCATTGGCGATTGGTGATTGTCC
>DAIUEK010000032.1:9167-10635 GCA_036845165.1 Vicinamibacterales bacterium
CGCGGCGACATCGACGGGTTCTTCGGCCTCGCGATCGACAACCTCGTCCAGTTGCTGCTCATCGACGCCCTCTGCCGGGGCGTCCTCGGCTTTCCGGCGGACCTCGTCTACGGCCGCATCCTGCCCGGCGCGGCGATCTCCATCCTCGTCGGCAACCTGGCGTACGCGATCCAGGCCAGGCGCCTCGCCGAGCGCACCGGCCGCACGGACGTCTGCGCCCTGCCGTACGGCATCAACACGGTGTCGCTTTTCGCGCACGTGTTTCTCGTCATGCTCCCCGCGAAGGCGCTGGCGGTCGGGGCCGGCGCCGCCGATCCCGCCCGCATCGCGTGGCAGGCGGGACTCTTCGCGACGCTCTGCTCCGGGCTGATTGAGCTCGCGTGCGCGCCGATCGCCGAGCGCCTGCGAAAGGCGACGCCGCGCGCGGCGCTGCTCTCGACGCTCGCCGGCATCGCGCTGAGCTTCATCTCGCTCGGCTTTCTGTACCGGACGTTCGCGCGACCGCTCGTCGGCCTGACGACGCTGGCGATCGTGATGCTGACGTACTTCGGCCGCGTGCGTTTCAAGGGACGCATCCCGGGCGGCGTGCTTGCCGTGTCGCTCGGGACGCTGCTCGCCTGGCTGACCGGCATCGCGCCGGTCGGTCCTCGTCCGGCCGGGGCGGCGCTGCATCTCCCGGTGCCGATCTTCGGCGACCTGCTGGCTGCCATCACCGGCGGTCACCTGTGGCCCTACCTCTCGGTCATCGTCGCGATGGGGCTGTTCAACGTGCTGGGCTCGCTGCAGAACATCGAGTCCGCCGAGGCCGCCGGGGACTCGTATCCGACGAGGCGCGCGCTGACGATCAACGGGTGTGGCAGCGTGGCCGCGGCGCTGTTCGGATCCGCGTTCCCGACGACGATCTATATCGGGCATCCCGGATGGAAGGCGCTCGGGGCGCGGGCGGGCTACTCGATCCTGAACGGCGCGTTCGTCACCGCGATCTGCGTGACCGGCACGCTCGCCTGGATCGCCTGGGCGATTCCGATCGACGCCGGGATGGCCATCGTCTTGTGGATCGGCATGATGATCGTCGCGCAGGCGTTTGACGCCAGCCCCCGCGCGCACACCCCCGCCGTCGTCGTCGGCCTGTTGCCGGGAATCGGCGCCTGGGGCGCGCTCCTGGCGAAGAACGGGCTGCGCGCCGCCGGCCTCGGCGGCCCCGCCGGGCCGTTCACCGAGGCGCTCGTCGGTGCGTTCCAGAAAAACGACACGTGGATCGCCGGCGCGTTCGCGCTCGAGCAGGGCTTCCTGTTCACCGCGATGCTGCTGTCGGCGGCGGTGGTCGGCGTGATCGAGCGCCGCTGGAACGTCGCCGCGGCGTGGTGCCTGTGCGCGGCGGTCCTGTCCGCCGCGGGTTTGATGCACTCGTACCAGTGGTCCTTCGCCGACACGACGCTCAAGCTCCAGCCGGCCTGGCCGTTCGTGT
>DAIUEK010000033.1:0-6640 GCA_036845165.1 Vicinamibacterales bacterium
GTGCCGAAGCTGACCGTCACGGTCATAACTCGGAACGAATCGGCGAACATCGACGCGGCGCTGGCGTCGGTCACGTGGGCCGACGAGATCGTGGTCGTCGACGCGGAGAGTACGGACGGGACCGCGGCGATCGCGCGGCGCTACACCAACCGGGTCGAGGTGCGCCCCTGGCCGGGGTTCGGCGCGCAGAAGAACTACGCGGCGTCCCTCGCGTCGCACGACTGGATCCTGTCCCTTGACGCCGACGAGCGCGTGACCCCGGCCCTCGCCCAGGAGATCCCGTCGCTCCTCGCCGCGGAGCCGCCACACCGCGGCTACCGTGTGCCCCGCATCAGCCATTACCTCGGACGCTGGATCCGGGGGACCGATTGGTACCCCGACTACCAGCTGCGCCTGTACGACCGGCGCGCCGGCGAGTGGAACGACCGGCGCGTGCACGAATCGGTGCAGCTCACAAACGGCGCTCCCGGACAGCTCGCGAACGACCTGCAGCACTATCCCTACCGCGACATCAGCCATCATCTCGCGACGATCGACCGCTACACGACGCACGCCGCCGAACAAATGCAGGCGGACGGACGCGTGCCGTCCCTGGCCGGCGTGGTCCTGCATCCTCCGTTCGCGTTCTTTCGGAATTATCTGCTGCGGGGTGGTTTTCGAAACGGGAGCGCCGGCTTCGTTGTCTCGACCCTGAACTCGTATTATGTCTTCCTGAAGCTGGTCAAAGCGCGGGAGCTGGTACGCGGAAGCCGCCAGCCGCCAGCCTCCAACCTCCAACCTCCAACCTCCGATCTCCGGCATCCATAGCGATGTTCTCCCTCCACATCGACACGGCGAAGACGTGGCGCGGCGGGCAGAACCAGGTGCTGCTCACGGTGCTCGGGCTGCGCGCGCTCGGCCATCGGTCGATGCTCGTCGCGCACGCGGCCGGCGAGCTGCGACAGCGCGCGCGGGAAGGGCTCGAGCTGGTGCCGCTGGCGCCGAAGACCGAGATGGACCTGGGCGCCGCGTGGCGCCTGTCGCGGCTCGTCAAGCAGCTCCGCCCCGACGTCGTCCACGCGCACGATCCGCACGGCGTCGCGATGGCGTCGCTCGCCTTGTCGATGAGCACCGAGCTCGACAAGCCACCGCTGGTCGCCGCACGCCGCGTCGACTTTCACATGAAGGACAACGCGCTGTCGCGCTGGAAGTACCGCCAGGTGGACTGCTTCATCTGCGCGTCGGAGGCGATCCGCCAGATGGTCATCGCGGACGGCGTACCGGCCGCTCGCGTCGTGACGGTCCTCGAGGGCATCGATCTCGGGCATGTCGAGGCGGCGCCAGTCGCGAATCTCCACGCCGAACTCTGGCTGCCGCATCACGCGCCCATCGTCGGCAACGTCGCGGCGCTGGTCCCGCACAAGGGCCAGCGGCACCTGATCGAGGCGGCCGCCATCGTCGTCACGAAGGTGCCGGACGCCCGGTTCGTGATCGCCGGCGAGGGAGAGCTGCGGCCGGCGCTGGAGCGCCAGATCAAGGATCACCATCTCGAGAAGCACGTGTTCCTGGCGGGCTTCCGCCCCGACGTGCTGTCGGTGCACAAGGCATTCGACATCTTCGTGATGAGCTCCGTCACCGAGGGGCTGGGCACCTCCTTGCTGGACGCGATGGCGTGCGGGAAGCCGACCGTCGCGACCACTGCGGGCGGCATGCCGGAAGTCGTCGTGGACGGCCAGACGGGGCTGCTGGTACCGCCCAGGGATCACGAGGCGATGGCGAACGCCATCATCAGGCTGCTCAGCGACGCACGCGCCCGGCGCGCGATGGGGGCCGCCGGCGAAGCTCGCGTCCGCGAGCGCTTCAGCGCGGAGCGGATGGTCCAGGACACGCTTGCGGTCTACCGCCGGGTGGCGCTGCATGCGCACGTCGAAGCGTAGGCATCACGACCCACGGGCTCGTCACAAAGACCACTACGGTACAAAGATCACGAAGATTACAAACTCTCTTTGTGATCTTTGTACCGTAGTGACCTTCGTGAAAGAGGCAGTGGCTCGTTAGCGTTTGATCGCGACGAGCCCCGGTTTGCAGCCCGAATGATCGCGCGGGCAGTCGTCGAAGGTAATCGCGGCCGCGTTGGCCGAGAACGTGACGCCGCGGGCGATGCGGCTCGAGGGAAAGCCGTCCGGGTCGATGATGGTGACGGCCCCGAGGCTCGCCCCGGTCCGGGCGTCGAACAGGCGCAACTGGTAACCGTTGACGATGAACGCGACGCGCGTGCCGTCCTGGGTCCACGCGATCTCGCCGGCCTGCTCCGACGGGCCGCTGAGCGTTTCCACCAGCGTCGCGCGCCTCATGTCCTTGCCCACCCAGAGCGACTGGCACAGTCCCGCCGCGCAGCGCCCCTCGAACACGTACGCGACGGCGTCGTGCGCCGGCGACTGCACCCTCATCACGGTCCGGCGGGCGCCGAGGAACCAACCGCCCGCGAATGCGACGGACGCGACTACGAACGCGACGATGAGCCCCGCGGTCGCGGCCCCGCCGCGGTTGCGCGCGGGTTGGGCCGGCAGATTCCCTTCAGCGGACATTGCGCATCTCCCTGCCGGCGGCCGTAGCCGCAGGCGTTCATCATCCCGACGTGACAGATCGAAAAATCGAAGCGCACGGGATCGACCGGATCGATCGCACGCAGCGAGGCGGTGATCTCCGACGCCATCGGCCAGCCCGGCGACGTGTAGCGCGTCAGGCGCAGGCAGCGCCCGAGCCGGATGACGTGCGTGTCGAGCGGCACGATCAGCTTCGACGGCGGGATCGACGGCCACGCCCCGAGATCCACGGCATCGCGCCGCACCATCCAGCGCAGGAACAGATTCAGGCGCTTGCAGCCGCTGCCGGCCGACGGCCGCGTAAAAAAATAACAGACCCCCGTCCGTGCCGGCACGCGGCGTCCGTAGGCGGCCCGCAGGTCGAGCGCCAGCGCGCGGCGCGAGAAACTGTCGAGCGCCTCGCTGATATCCGTGGCCGCGGGATCGTATCCCTCGAGGAAGAAACCCTCGATGGATCCCGACCGCTCGATCATCTGCCGGAGCAGCCACAACAGCGCGACGATATCGACCCCGCGCGTCCAGCGGTGGACCATCGCGCGGAGCTCCGGATGGGGCGCCGCGGGATCGAAGCGCCGCACGTACTCCGCCGGGGACGGTCCCAGCACCCGCGCCAGCGTTTCGACGGTGTTGAGCACGCTCGCCACGCGGCCGAACGCGAGCGCCGACGCGCAGAACCCGACGACCTCCTGGTCCGCGCGGCTCGTATACCGCCGGACGATCTGGATCGGATCCGCCGCCGCGTCCTCGCGGTTGTACGCCTCGTACAGCTGCTCGAGCCGGGGACCCAGGTCCGACGGTCGTTTAGAAGTGCGTGATGGGCTCACCGGCTGTGCACATCGGACAGTCCGCGACGGGATAGTTCTCGGGCGCCTTGTAGTCCGCGAGGGCATAATTGGGCACGCCGACGTCGATCATCGCCTCCATGCGGTCGCAGATCTGGACGGTCGCCAGCACGGTCCCGCCCGCCTGCCGCACGAGCTCGGCGCAGCGCTGGAACGTCTTCCCCGTGTTGCGCACGTCGTCGGCCAGCAGCACGCGCTTGCCCGCCATCTCGCGCGCGTAGAAGTCGCGCAGCATGAAATCGTGATCGCCGCGGCTGCTGAACGGCGCGAAGCTGCACGGCGCGTGCGTGAGCGCGCGCCGGCCATCCAGCAACCCCGCGAGCGTGTGCGCGAGCAGCGCGCCTCCCATGACGGGACCGGCGACGACTTCGGTCTGCTCCAGCAGGTCCCCCGGAAGAATCTCCAGCAGGTCCTGGGTGATCCGCCAGATCGTCGAAGGATGGCGGAACAGCTGGTGCGGATTCAGGTAGACGCGGCCGTGGAAGCCGTTGCCATAGTCGAAGTGGCCGTTGCGCATGAGCACTTCGAACTGCTCGAGTTGTTTCAGCGCCTGCAGTCGGAGTTCGTCACGTCCGCTCACTTAGAGTCCTTGAAGGCATCATTCTTGTACACGATTCTCCCGCCGACGATCGTCGCCACGACGGCTCCCTTCAGTTCCCAGCCGTCGAAGGGGGTGTTCTTCGACTTCGACTTCAGCGTCGCCGCGCGGACCGTCACGGGCGCGCCGGGAGCCAGGATTGTGATGTCCGCCACGCTGCCCACTGCAAGCGTCCCGCCCGGCAGCCGGAACACGCGCGCCGGGTTCGTCGACAGCAGCTCGATGGCCCGCACGATCCCGATCCGCCCCGCGTGGACCAGGCGGTCGAACACCAGCGGCACGCACGTCTCGAGCCCGATGATGCCGAACGGGGCGCGGTCGAACTCGACCTGCTTCTCGTCGGCGTGATGAGGGGCGTGATCCGTCGCGATGACGTCCACGGTCCCGTCCGCGATGCCCGCCAGCATCGCATCGCGATCGGCCGCCTCGCGCAGCGGCGGGTTCATCTTGACGTTGGTGTCGTAGCGGATCGGCGTCTCGAGCGACTCGTCGGTCATCACGAAGTGGTGCGGCGCCACTTCGCACGTGACGTTGGTGACGCCCCGCGCCTTCGCCTCCCGCACCGCGCGCATCGACTGCCGCGCGCTCATGTGGCACACGTGGTACGACCCGCCCGTCAGTTCCGCCAGCGCGATGTCCCGCTCGACCATGATCGATTCCGCGACGCCGGGTATCCCGCGCAGGCCCAGGCGTGACGCGAAAAAGCCTTCGTGCGCGACGCCGTCCCCCTTGAGCGACGGATCCTCGCAGTGGTCGACGATCGGCACGCCGAGCATGCCGGCGTATTCGAGCGCGCGCCGCATGAGCAGTGCGCTCGCGATCGGGCGCCCGTCGTCCGTGAACGCGACGCAGCCCGCGGCTTTCTGCCCGGCGAGCTCCGCCATCTGCTCGCCGCGCGATCCGATGGACACGGCGCCTATCGGATACACGCGCGCGAGATTCGCGTCGGCCGCTTTCCGCAGGATAAGCTCCGTGACGCCAGGATGATCGTTCACGGGGTCCGTGTTCGGCATGCAGGCGACGGCCGTGAACCCGCCGGCCACCGCGGACGCCGTGCCCGTCGCGATCGTTTCCTTGTGCTCCTGCCCGGGCTCGCGCAGGTGTACGTGGAGGTCGATGAGGCCGGGGACCACGAGCCACCCGGATGTGACCGCGAGGACCTCCGCGCCGTCGGCCGGCAGCGATTTGCCGATCCGCGCGATGCGTCCGTCTTCGATCAGGACGTCGAACTCGCCGTCACGGCCCGTGGAGGGGTCGACGACCCGTCCGCCCTTCACCAGCAACTTCATCACGCTAGGCCCTCTGGACTTTGCCCGATGCCAGGCCCGACACGGATGCCACGCCGGCCTCCTGGCCGGCGAGCAAATACAGCACGGCCATCCGCACGGCGACGCCGTTGGTCACCTGCTCGAGGATGACCGAGTACGGCCCGTCGGCGACATCCGAATCGATCTCGACGCCGCGGTTCATCGGGCCGGGATGCATGATGATCACGTCCGGCTTCGCGCGCGCCACGCGCCCGGGCGTCAGGCCGAAGAGCGTGAAGTATTCCCGCGTCGATGGAATGAAGTGGCCGTGCATCCGCTCGTGCTGGATGCGCAGCATCATGATCACGTCCGCCCCGTCCACCGCTTCGTCGACGGACGTGGTCGCGCGGACACCGAACCGCGCGAGCGCCGGCGGCATCAGGGTCGGCGGCCCGCAGGCCCACACCTGCGCCCCCATCCTGTTCAGCAACTGCACGTTCGACCGCAGCACGCGGCTGTGCAGCAGGTCGCCGACGATGGCGACCTTCAGCCCGTCGAGGCGCTTCTTGTGCTCGCGGATGGTGTAGGCATCGAGCAGCGCCTGCGTCGGGTGCTCGTGCATGCCGTCGCCGGCGTTGATGATCGACGACCGGCAGAGCCGCGCCAGCAGGTGCGGCGCGCCGGACGAGCCGTGCCGGATGACGATCATGTCGGGGGCCATCGCCTCGAGGTTGCGGACGGTGTCGAGGAGCGTCTCCCCTTTCGTCACGCTCGATTGCGCCACACTGATGCTCAGCGTGTCGGCGCTCAACCGCTTCTCCGCGACTTCGAACGACATGCGGGTCCGCGTGCTCGGCTCGAAGAACAGGTTCACCACCGTCCGGCCGCGCAGGGTCGGAACCTTCTTGATCGGGCGCGCGGCGATTTCCGTCATCGCCTCCGCCGTCTCGAGGATCAGGCCGATCTCGTCGGGCTCGAGATCCGCGATGCCGAGCAGGTGGCGCGACCTCAGCATCACGCGCCCTCCGGCTGGGGAGGATCGTCGAGCAGCACTTCGTCTTCGCCGTCGATCTCCTGCAGGCGGACCTGGACGCTCTGCGTGAGCGACGTCGGCAGGTTCTTGCCGACGTAGTCCGCCTTGATCGGCAGCTCGCGGTGGCCGCGGTCCACGAGGACGATCAGTTGAATCGAGCGGGGGCGGCCGAAGTCGATCAGCGCGTCGAGCGCCGAGCGTATGGTCCGTCCGGTGTAGAGCACATCGTCGACGAGGAGGATCCGCTTGTCGTCGATCGAAAACGGGATCTCGGTGCGGCGGACCACCGGCTGCGGGCCGACGGGGTGCCGCATCAGGTCGTCGCGATAGAGCGT
>DAIUEK010000033.1:6740-10530 GCA_036845165.1 Vicinamibacterales bacterium
TCGCGAAGGCTGTGCGCAAGGCGCCGCGCGAGCGGCACGCCGCGCGTGCGAATGCCGACGAGCGCCAGGTCGCTCGTGCCGCGGTTGCGTTCGAGAATTTCGTGGGCGATGCGTGTGAGGGCGCGGCCCATGCGGTCCGCGTCCATGACTTGTGGCATGTCAGCACCTCTTCGCGGCCTCTCTGGGCCGCTCTTAAAGAGTTCGAGGAATCATAGCATCCCTAGTCCCTGATCGCGAATCCCTGCCTGTCATCGACCGTGGGACGGAATGAAGGCGATCGGCCGTTCGGCCGTGAACAGCGGATTGAAGAGGTCCGCGCGCGCGAAGCCGTCCATGTCGCGGCCGATCGGGATGCCAAGAAAGTACAGGACCGTCGGCGTCACGTCGACGATGGAGCCGCGCTGCTTCCGGCCGGGGGCGATCGGCGTCCCGAACGCGAGCATGAATCCGTCCGGCGCATTCTCGTGCGTCCCGCTGACGTCCGGGTCGCGCAGCACGCGCGCGGCCAGGTGCTTGACCGGGCTCACCGGCTGCAGGCCGAAGCCGGAGACGACGAGCAGCAGGTCGCCGGGCGCGAGGCGCTCGAGGGCCGCGCCGATCTCGCCGTCCACATACGCGTAGTACCGATCGAGCACGCCGCCATAACGGTCACGCTCCTCATCCGAGACGCCGCCAAACGAGGGGGGCTGCGCGTACCGCAGGTAGTAGTGGCCGACCGTGTCGATGCCCTGGTACCGGACCGCCGCCAGCTGCACCGGCCGCGCGGCGCCCAGGTCGCGAAGCGCGCGGCTGTAAAACGGATCCCAGCGCGCCGACGTGGCGTCGGGCGAGGGGGGCGCTCCGGACGCCCCGCCGCGGGCGCGGTCCGGCGCCGCGGCGCTCGATCCGGCGAAGGCGTCGCGCGCGACGGGCAGCAGGTCGGGCGGGTACGCCCCGCGCCCGTCGAACTCGAACATGGATCCGATCAACTGGTGGAAGCGATCGGTGACAAGAAATCCGGTCATCGCCTCCGCGGGATACGTCAGCGGCCAGCGGACGATGCCGGAGCTGATGCCGTAGTCGCCGAGAATCGTCCACAGCGGCCGCGCGCGCCAGGCCGAGGCGTCATTGGGCTGGGCGCGGACGACGCCGAGCCGCACGAGCGTGTGCGAGAAGCAGTGATCGGGCAGCAGATCGACGGGACGATCGTCGCCGCGCGCGAAGTACAAGGCGGCCGACCGCACGCCGTTCTTGGCGGGATACATCCCCGTCGCGACCGCCGCCCAGACCGGATCCGGCTGCGTCGGACGGATGGTCGCGAGATCCATGGACGCGCCGGTGTCCAGGACGCGCCCGAAGTTCGGCAGCCGGCCGGCGGCGACGCGCGGCCACACGTAGTCGAGAGATGCGCCGTCGAGCAGCACAAGCGTGACGCGCGCCGTCTCCTGCGAAGGGGGCGGCGTCAGCGTGACCCGCCTGGCGCCGAGCGGCAGCTCTCCTCCCATCCCGCGCGCGGCGATGGGCAGCGCCAGCGAGCCCGTGATCGCGATGACGAGCAGCGCCGCGCCCACGCGGCTCCCGCGACGGCCGAAGGAGTAGTGCGCCACCGCGATCCCGAGCAGCACGACCGCGGACGCCGTGGTCGCGCCGGCGCCGAACGTGAACCGGCGAGCGGCGACGTCGTCGAACAGCGTCGGAAAGCCGCGGAGGTTGAGCCACATCAGCGTCGCCGCGACGGCCGCGGCCGCCGCCGACAGCCACGCCAGCAGGCGCACGCTGATCCAGCCGGGGGAAAACAGCTCGACGCTGACGAACTCGCGCAGCAGCATCGTGACGTAGAAGAGGATCGCGAGATGAATGCCGTAGAACGCGCTGAGCGTCGCGTACCACCGCCACACGGTACGCGACACCAGCGGGACCTGCGGGTTCAGTTGCAGCAGCAGGATCGTCAGGTATGCGGCACCCAGCGCGCCGGCGAGCAGCGAGTTGGTGAACAGCCGCAGGAAGCGCATCGAGCCAAGTGTATACTTCGGCGTATGCCCGTAGACATCGACGCCACGGTGATCGAAAACCGTCGGTTGTCAGCGGACTACAACGTCCTCTCGCTCGCCGCGCCCGACATCGCCGCCGCCGCGCGTCCCGGTCAGTTCGTGATGATCAAGACGTCGGGCGGAATGGATCCGCTGCTGCGGCGTCCGTTCTCGATCTTCGAGATCCTGCGCGATGGGTCCGGCCGTCCGTCCGGTATTTCGATTTTCAACAAGCGCGTTGGCGCGGGCACCACCCTGCTGTCGCGCGTCGAAGCCGGCGCCCGCCTGCCGCTGCTCGGCCCGCTGGGCCGGCCCTTCGAGCCCGTCGATCCTCCGGCGGAGGCGTGGATGGTTGCCGGCGGCGTCGGCCTCGCGCCGTTCGTCACCCTCGCCACGGCGCTTGCGGCGCGGAAAACCCGGACGACCCTGTTTTACGGCGCGCGCCGCGCCGACGAGCTCTACTGCGTCGAGTTGTTCGACGCGCTCGGCGTCACGATCGTGCTGGCGACGGAAGACGGCAGCCGCGGCGTCCGCGGACGGATCACGGTGCCGCTCGACGCGGCCCTCGGGGAGCGCCCCCTTGGACATCCGGCCAAGCTCTACGTCTGCGGCCCCACCCCGATGATGCGGGCGTGCGCCCAGCTCGCCGCGGTGCACGGGCGTGCGTGCGACGTGTCGCTCGAACAGGTGATGGGATGCGGCCTCGGCGGGTGCTACAGCTGCGTGGTGCTCGCGCGCGGCGCCGACGGCGGCACACCCCATCACACGCGCACGTGCGTCGAGGGCCCCGTCTTCGACGCCCGGCGCGTGGTCTGGGAAGCCGTCTGAGGGCCCTAGTGGATTCGTCCTTCATGGATCTGTCGCTCGCCATCGGTTCGCTCACGCTCGCCAACCCGCTCATCGCGGCGAGCGGGTGCTTCGGCTACGGCGTGGAGTACGCCGACGTCGTCGACCTGTCAACGCTCGGCGGCGTCGCGGTCAAGGGGCTCTTCCTCTCCGAACGCGAGGGCCACCCGCCCCCGCGCATCGTGGAAACCCCGTCGGGGATGCTGAACGCAATCGGCCTCCAGGGGATCGGCGTGCATCGCTTCATCAACGAGCAGCTGCCGGAGTTGCGCGAGCGCCGCGCCGTCGTGATCGTGAACATCTGCGGGACGACGCTCGATGAGTACGTCGAGGTGTCGCGGATTCTCTCCGACGCGGACGGCGTGCACGCGATCGAGCTGAACATCTCCTGCCCCAATATCAAGGAAGGGGGCATCACGTTCGGCTGCAGCCTGCCGGGGACCCACGACGTCGTCAGCGCCGTGCGCAAGGTGACGCGGCTGCCGGTGATTCCGAAGCTCACGCCGAACGTCACCGACATCGCGTCTTTCGCCAGGGCGGCGGAGGACGCCGGGGCCGATGCGATCTCGCTCGTCAACACGTTCCTCGCCATGGCGATCGACGTGCACACGCGCCGGCCCAGGCTGAGCAACGTCGTCGGCGGCCTCAGCGGGCCTGCCATCCGGCCGATCGCGGTGCGCATGGTGTACGAATGCCGCCGCGCGGTGAAAATCCCGATCATCGGCATGGGCGGCATCGCCACCTCGGACGACGTGCTCGAATTCATGATCGCCGGCGCGAACGCGGTGCAGGTGGGCACGATGAACTTCGTCGACCCGTTCATCTGGACGAAGCTGATGGACGGCATCCGCTCGTACATGACGATGCACGCGATCGCGCGGCTGCAGGACATCGTCGGCACCGTGGATACGAGCGCGCACGCGCCGGCATGGATC
>DAIUEK010000034.1:0-5820 GCA_036845165.1 Vicinamibacterales bacterium
TCATCCAGCCGATCAGCACGTGGACCCCGACTTCGTTGCGGGTCGCGCTGGTCGTGCCCTGAACCTGGCGGAACTGATTATCGAAGAACGGGTGCGGGATCTGCGCGGTCACCGTCGCCGATGCGCCGCGATTGTACCGGGTGACATCGAGACCGATTGCGAGCTGTTTCCACACGCGATAGCCGCCGCTCGCGGCGACGAGCGTCCCGCCTTTGACGGGGGAGCTGACCGTGACGTGCTCGATCTCCGCGTAGAGCGGGAGGTCGAACGCGTCGGAGAAGCTGTTCACCGCCGGCTGCACGCCGCCGCTGACGCTGAACCAGCCCTTCTCGGGCCACGCTTTGGTCTGCGCCGCGGCGGATCGCGCCGTGCAGGCGAGGATCACGGTCAAGACACCTGCCGTCAGTCTGCGTCGCATGAAGTCTCCGTTCAGTTGACGCCGACGGCTGTCCACGCCTGCGTGACCGCGCGTTCCGCGTTGCTGTTCGTGCCGTAGAGATCGCGTGCCGCCTGGATGGTGGCCGCGCGCGCCACCGAGAACGTCGCGTTCGACGGCAGCAGTTGCGTGAAGGCGCGGTAGAACACCTTTTCAATCTGGTCGCGGTTGGCGCCTCCGACGCCCTGCACCGAGAGCCCCGACGTGCGATTGGTCCCCCCCTCAATCGACAGGTAGAAAGCCTGGTTGGCGATGCCGGAGTTCGTGTGCACGCCGCCGTTGTCGGTGGCGCCGAGGAATCGCCGCGAGTAGTGATCGGGGCTGCCGTACGCCGCCGGGTTCTCCATCGAGCGGATCCCGCCGGGCTTGATGACATCCTCGCCGAGCAGGTAGTCCGCCTTGAGGTCGCCGTCGCCCGGGGGCTGGTAGAAGAACTCGATGCTCGTGCCCATCATGTCCGAGAAGGCCTCGTTCAACGCGCCCGACTCGTTGAGGTAAATCAGGTTCGACGTGAACTGGGTCACGCCGTGCGACAGCTCGTGCCCGACGATGTCGAGCGCGCCGGAGGTGAAGGTCCACGACTTTCCTCCGAGCGTGGTGCCCGGCGGCAGGCCGACGCCGTACACCATCACGCCGCCGCCGGCGTAGAAGGCGTTCACGAAAAAGTCGGGAAACGAGTTGAAGTACTGCGACAGATCCGCCTGCGTGCGGCGGACGGGGTTCGCCAGGCTCCGGATGCGGATGTTGTTGTTGTCCAGGCCGCGCCGGCCGAACCGCTTGAAGTAATAGTCGTAGGTGTAGCCCGCGTAGACGTGCGCGTCGTCGACGGCCCCGTCCGTCCACGTGTTGTCGGCGTCGGTGGCCAGGTCGCTCGTGCCGAGCAGGAGGCGGCCGTTCAGGTAGTCGGTCGTCCGGTTCGGATCCCCTTTCATGTCCTCGGTCTCGATCACCGGCGGCCGCAGCAGATCGCGGAGGGTGAAGCTGCCGCCGCTGTTGGTGACGCTGATCTTCTTGCTGTCGCCGAGCACGCCCGTCGCGCGTCCGACGGCGCTCTGCGACTGGCGGTCGCTGTACTGCAGCAGGACGTCGCCCGACGAGGCGTCGAGGAAATACTGGATGATGTCCGCCTGCCCGGTCACCGCGCGCATGCGCCACGCCAGGTGGTAGGTATCGCTCCCGGCCTCCGGCAGGACGACGAGCTCGGGTTGGTTCGTCTCCCCCTGCTCGTACCCCGTCAGATCGTCGATCCGCCCGCGCACGTCGTCGGGCGTCAGCGTCGGATCGGGCGAAATCGCGATGCCGGAATACACGTTGCCGAACACCGAGTGGACCACCCCCTGATCGTCGATCTGACGACTGACGTCGGCGCCGAACACCCGCACGCCCCGGTAGTACTGGTCGGAGCGCTCCGTGATTCGGCCGGGAATCAGCGTGTCGTCGCGGACTTGCCGCACGCGCAGCTCGCCGCTGCGGAGCATCAGTTGGGTCCGCGAATCCCAATCGCGCAGCGTCTGCAGCGAGCCGGGCACGATGGTCGTCAGGGTCCCGTGCCCCTGGGCGGCGGGCGCGTGGCTGAAGACGAGGCCGAGCGCCGCCGTGATGCAGGCGATCGCCGCGCCGTTGCGTGTGGCGGACATGATTGATCCTTTCGATCGCGGGTTCATTTCTTCTTCAGGGCGCCGGTGAGGACGTGGCCGTCAGGGGAGGGCAGATGCACGCCGACCATCGATGCCACGGTGACCGCAAGGTCCGCCGGCGTCGCCGGTTCCTCGCGCACGCCGGGGCGGATGCCTTCGCCATAGAGCAGTACGGGGACGCGCTGATCGTACGAATAGAGGGTCCCGTGTGTCGTGCCCGCGGCGGGCAGCATCCAGTTTTCTTTCGGGATGAGGAGGAGATCTCCGCTGCGTCCCGGGAAGTAGCTCAGCGCCGCCGCGCGGACCTGCGGGTCATTGGACGCGCGCGCTGCGGCCGTCGAGACCTGGTCGCTCGTGAGTACGCGGGCGATGCCGGGCAGCGCCTCCGCGGCCGAGACCGCCGCGCGCAGCACGGCCGGATCGGCCTTGAGGCGGTCGTACACACCCGGCTTGAAATACACGTCGCTGCCCGCGGACGCGATGAACGGGCCGTCCCCGCCCAGCGCCGGCTTGATGGCGGCTTCGATCGCCGCGCGCACCGCGGCGATGGGCTGGCGCCCGCCGTGCTGGATCTGCTCCGGCAGATCGGCCACGCCGTGGTCGGCAGCCAACGCGACCACGTAGTTGGCCGCGCCGACGGTCTTGTCGAGGAAGTCGAGCAGCCGCCCGATGCTCAGGTCGAGCCTGACGATGACGTCCTGGACCTCGTGGCTGCGCGGGCCGAACGCGTGGCCGACGCTGTCCAGCGTGGAGAAGCCGACGCCGAGGAAGTCGGTGCGATCCTGCGTGCCCAGGTGCATTTCATCGACCGCCCCCTCGGCCATCTTTTCGAGAGCGTCGTCGGCGAAGGGGGACTGCAGCCAGTGCTGGAGGAACGCGGCGCCCCCCGCCGGGCCGAGCGGGTGCGGAAATTTCGCGCCCCATCCCGCCGCGCCGCGCTCGCCGGGCGCGTCGTCGTCGTACTGATACCGCTCGGCCGGGAGCGTGCGCTCCCACGTCTTGTCCGCGTCGCGGTCGACCGGGGTGCCCTTGAGGTAGGCGACGAACCACCCGACCGGTGTCTTCGAAAAGGCGCTCGACGTTTCCCAGGCGCCGCGATCGCCGAGCCAGGTGACGAAGTCCCCTTCGTGACCGGCCAGCCCGATCGCGGAGCGGGCCTTGATCGACATCGTGGCCACGCGCGATTTCAGCGTTTCGCGCATGACCTCGGCCAGCGTGGGGACCATCATCCGTTTGGCGCTGTCGCCGGCGCCGCTGGACGTCGCGTAACTGACCTCGGCGGAATCGGGATCGGCGTTGCACGTGACCGACTTCTCCGCGGCCCGGTCGTACCACGCGTTCCCGATCATGCCGTGCCGGTACGGCAGCGACCCGGTTCCAATGGTCGTGTGCCCGACACAGGTCACCGTCGTGAGGTACGGGTAGGCGGCCTTCGTATACCACGCCCCCTGCGACGTCAGCCGCTTGAGCCCATGCTGCAGGAGGTTCCCATACCGGACGGGGTAGTCGGCGCGCATCTGGTCGACCACGATGAACACGACGAGCTTCGGCGTCGAGCCCTGCGCGCTCACCGGCGCGCCGGTGGACTGGAACGTCAGGAGCAGGAAGGCGGCCAGCGTCAGCTGTCTCATTCGATTTTCGATCCTCGGCTATCGACCCTCGACGCCCGGATTACCGTCGCAGCACCGGCAGGTAACACAGCGCCCCGATATAGACATCGTATACGGAGCAGCCGATCGCGTACCAGCGCGGCGCGAGCGCCTCGGGAAGGAGCCCCGGCCGGTGCGCGACGTCGAGTACCGCGTGCGCGGCAAAGGCGAGCGCCACGATCGTCAGCGCCTGCCGCGGATCCCGGACCATCGTGACCGCCGCGACCAGCAGAAAGCTCACGGCCAGCGCAATATCGAGCCCGACCCCCTGCTCGTGTTCACGGACGACGGCGAAGCCGATATACGCGCCGGCGGTCAGGGTGAGGAGGAGCGCCGCCATCTGCGCGAGGCGGAGCTCCTCAACGAGACGCTGCGGCGAGGAGGTCGGGACGGCCGACGTCCGCACCGACTGCCACGTGAATCCCGCGGCCAGCGCACCAAAGGCGAAGAGGGCGGTACGAAGCGCTTCACTCACGCGGGTCAGTTCTCCAGGAAGGTCAGCGGATCGAGGTTGTAGTCGGCCGGATCGACCGGCGCCGCGACCGTCTGGAGCTCGACGTCGCTCACATCGCGCTGCAGCTCCCAGAGGTTACGCTCGAACGGGAGCTCGAGGCGGGCGCCGTCCGCGGAGAAGAGCACGCGCACGCGCGGCCGATGCGGGTCCGGCGCGTGCACGTGCAGGACGACCGCAATCTCGCCGGTGCTCAGGCGAACCAGGTTGCCCGGCGGGTAAATGCCGAGCAGCTGGACGAACCGGCGCACGAGATGCTGGTCCAGCTGGGCCCCCTCGTTGCGCTTCAGCACCGCCATGATGCGGTCGGTCGGATGCGCCTGCTGGTAGATCCGCTGCGATCGCATGGCGTCGTACACGTCGGCGATCGCGCAGAGCATCGAGCCCAGGTTCATCGACGCGCGCTGCACGGTGAAGGGGTAGCCGCTGCCGTCGAGCCTCAGGTGATGCTCGAACGCGACGACCGGCGCCAGGATCGGCATCTCCGGGGTGCGGCGGAGGATCTCGGCGCCGTCCACGACGTGCCGCCGCATGATGACGAACTCGGCGTCGGTCAGCTTGTCGGGCTTGTTGAGGATGTCCTTCGGCGTGCGGACCTTGCCGATGTCGTGCATGAGCGCCGACATGCCGAACTCGCGCAAGAGCCTGCCGTCGATCCCCAGGGCGCGCGCCTGCGCCATCGCGAGGATCGACACGTTCACCATGTGGGTGAACGTGTAGTTGTCGTAGTTGCGCATCGCCGTCAGCGCCACGAGCGCGGTGCGGTTCTGCATGACCGCGTCGGCCAGCCCTTCGACGGTCTGGAGGGCGGCCGGCGCGTCCGGCATGCCCTCGATCTCCGCGCTGTCCCACGCGACTTCGGCCGAGGCGACGGCGCTCGAGTACATCTGCCGGATGGCGGCGATATCGCTCGCGATGCCGTCCTGCTTCCTGGTGTCGCCGCTCTGCAGCCGGCCGACGCGGATATGCGCGCTGGACAGGTCCCTGTCGGCGTCGCCCGCGGCCTTGCCGCCGAGGCGGGAGAGGTTCTGCACGAGCGCGACGAGCTCCTCCTGCGTCACCCCGCGCTCGAACGCAATGCGCTCGACCTTGTTCTCCTTCAGTTTCCGGATCAGCTCCGTCATCGTCGCGCTGAGCTTGTGCATCGCCGTGTCGGCGACGACGAGATCGCTTCCGACGATCCCGACCGCGATGGACGGCTGCTGCTGGTGCAGCGTGGTCAGCACCGAGATCAGGCCGGCCATGTTGCGCGCGACGAGCGGGTGATCGGGCGCGTACAGCTGCGCATTGCGGACGCCCGAGGCGGTCCGCCGCAGGAGGTCTTCGAACATCGCGACGCGTGAGAGGTTGTCGGTCATTCCTTATATACGAGCCTCGCCTTTATCCGAGCCCCTTGAGCCCCGCCTTGGCGGCCGCGCGCACGCCGCGCGAGCCGCGCGTCGACGCCTCGCGGAGCGCCGCGACCGCCGCGCTGGTGCCGATCTTCCGCAGGGCCTGCGCGGCGGACGCCCGCGTGCGGCGCGTCCTGAACGGCGCCATCCAGTCGCCCCGCTGCAGGGCGTCCTTCAGGGCCTCCACCGCGTCGGG
>DAIUEK010000034.1:5920-10336 GCA_036845165.1 Vicinamibacterales bacterium
AGCGGCTGGAGCTCCTTCAACCCTTCGGCGCCGCCGAACTCGCGCAGCAGAAACGCGGCGGTGCGCCGGACCTCCCAGTTGGCGGCGTTCATCAACTGCTGCACGGACTCGCGTCCCGCCGCGCCGAACTCGACGAGGATGTCGCGCAGCCGGCGGCGCGATCGCGCGTCCTGCTCCGCCGAGAGCGCTTCGGCCAGCGGGGGGATCACGGCCGGCCCGATGCCGTGCGCCAGGCGCTTCATCCGCTCGTAGCTCTCATCGTCGGCGGTGCGGAGCTGTTTCGCGGAGTGCCGCATCATCGCCCCGCGCCCCAGCCGGTCGAGGACGGCGCGCGCGGGTTCTTCGCGCGCGGGAATCCGCCGTCCTTCCGACGCCACCGACTCGGCGAGCTGCAGGGCCGGGTCGAAATACCCGACCCTCACCAGGTCTTCGGCGCGGGAGATCACCGTTTCCGCGATGTCGCGCCAGCGGGCGCCATCCTCTTCGATGCGGAGCAGGTCCCCGAGGAGCAGGCCGTCCAGATCGCGCAACGCCGCGTCGGCGACCGTCGAGAGCCATTCCGCCACGCGCTCGGGGGGGTCGTCACTCGCGGCTTCGACATCGATCGCGCGCGTGCGCGCCCCGCTCAGTTCACGCGCGTAGGCGTCGGACACGAACTTCTCGTCCGAGTACGACGTGAGCATCGACTCGACGCGCGCCCACAGGTCCTGGAACGCGGCTTCCTGTCCGAGCTCAGACGCCGCGACGTCCGGCTGCGCCAGCGAGAGCAGCTGCCGCTGCCGGTCCGCGTCCGGCACGAGGGCGTGGAAGGCCTGTGCCAGTCGATCGGTCGCCCCGTGTTCCGCGATCACCGATTTCGAGACAAACTGCGCGACCGCCGAGTCGCTCATGCGATGCACCATCGCACTGACGACGTCGACCGAGCCGGCCATGGCTTCGGGCTTCGCGCGCCGCACGAGGAGCTCGAGCATCGCGTCGGCGGAGAGGCGCCCCGCGACCTGGCCGACCTGCCTCAACGTCTGATCGAGCTGGCCGGGGTTCGTCCGGCCGACGTACTCCGCGAGGCCGCGCAGGATATTCAGGAAGGCCCCGACGCGGACGGAACCCGGCGTCGCCTCGGTGCGCTGCTCGAGCTGCTGCATCAGCACCGTGAGCCGCGCCGGATCGCCGACGAGATCCAGCAGCAGGCGCATCCCCGAGTCGTCGAGCTCGAGCTGCGCGCCGCTCATGGCGGCGGCGATGAGGCGATCGGCCACGGCCGCATCCCCCTGTTTCTCGCGCAGGACTTCCGCGTAGTCGATCTCGACGATCTCGAGGCTGGGGCCGCCGGCCGTGGCCCAGAGACTCGCGATCCCGCCGTCCGCCCGGACCTCGTCTGAGGGGCGCGCGAGCAGCATCAGCAGCGTCCGCCAGGACTCCACGCCGGCCCCCGCGTTCAGGGTCAGCGATCCCACGCGCTGCCGGCGGAGCACATCGGACAGCTCGATGATCGCCGCGTCCGCCTTGGCGGGCGCCAGGTCGTTGACGTAAATCGCGTGCGGCCGGACCTCGATCGTGAACGGCCCCGGCGCCGTGAGGATGGCCGTCAGGTCCGTCAGCTTTCCGAGCGTGGACCCGATGGCCGGGTGGCCGGCCGGGTAGAGCGAGACGGCGCGGAGCGCGGCCTTGCAGGCGCGCGCGAATTCCGCGAGCCGGAGGGACATCTCAGCGTCGAGCGTCGGGCGCACGTCTGCCATCGCGTTACATGTAGGCCAGCGGGTCGATGCCCACCGCGTCCGGATCCACGGCCTCCACGACCGCCCACGCATAGTCGCCGCGGCCGTTCGTCTCCCACGTATTCACGAGCATCGACGCGTCGACCGCCTGGTTGTCCCGGTCGCGCACGAGTTTAACCTGGGGCCTGAACGGATCGGTGGGATGTTCGTGCGTGACGACCCCGAGGTGATCCGTGTTGAGCCGGACCAGCGTGCCGATGGGAAACAGGCCAATCAGGTTGATGAACCGCCGCAGGAGCCGCTGGTTGAAGGCGGGGTCGTCCTTCTTCGCCATGATCGACTTGATGCGATCGCTCGGGAGCCCCTCGCGGTAGACGCGGTTGCTGCGCAGCGCGTCGTAGACGTCGGCGATGCTGACGATTTGGGTGCAGAGGTTCAGGTTGCGATAGCCGATGTTGGCGGGATAGCCGGACAGGTCCTGGCGGAGATGGTGCTCGAAGGCGACGATCGGGGCGAGCGCGGGCATCTCCGGCGTGCGGCGGAGGATGTGCGCGCCGTCCACGACGTGCCGCTGCATGATGTCGAACTCTTCCTTCGACAGCTTGCCCGGGTTGTTCAGGACTTCCTGCGGCGTCTGCACCTTGCCGATGTCGTGCATCAGCGCCGCGAAGCCGAATTCGCGCAGCAGCGTCCCTTCGAGGTTCAGCGATCGCGCCTGCGCCATCGCGAGCACGGACACGTTCACCATGTGCGTGAAGGTGTAGTTGTCGTACCGCTTCAGTGACGTCAGCGCCAGCAGCGACGTGCGATCGCCGCCGACGAGTTTCGCCAGGCTGTCGATGATCGTCCGCGCGGCGTTCGGATCCGGCTTCTCGCCCAACTTGGCCGCCTGCCAGAGCTGCTCGGCCGTCTCGACCGCCGTGCCGTAGATCTTCCGCGCCGCGACAATCCCCGTGCTCCCGTCATCGTCGTCCTGTTCGATCGAGAGGCGTCCGATGGCGATGCGGGTGACGCCTTTCTGCTTGAGACGCGCGGCGAGCGGCATCGTGGCGCGCCGGTCCGGCAATTCAAAAATGAAGGTGCGCAGCTCCTCTTTCGTCACGCCCGGCTGGATCGTGATCTTCTCGATTTCGCGCTCGCGCATGTCCCGCGCGAACCCCACCAGCGCCGCGGCGGCCCTGGGGAGCCGCTCCGCGTTGACGACGACCTCGTCGCCGATGAAGCCGATGACGATGTTGTCCGACTGCTGGCTGATCGACGCGCAGCGGCCCACCAGCGCGTCGACGCCGCGCTGCACCAGCGGGTGGGTCGCCGAGTACAGCGTGGCGCCGCGAATCGCCGCGGCGAGGCGCCGGACGAGGTCGTCGTAGGCGGTGGCGTTCGAGTCGGCCATGGTCTATGCCCCCGTCGCGCGCGCGAGTTTCCGCAGCAGGCGGTCGCCCGTCTTCGCGGCGTCCTGGATCGCCCCCTCCGCCGCGGGCGACTTGATCGCGCGCAGGGCGGCGAGCGAGCGTTCCTTCAACGCCCGGCCCTTCTTCCGGGCGAGCAACTTCTTCCTCCGCATCAGCGTCGCGAGCGCCGGCACCGCCTGGTCGTCACCGACGCGCGTCAGCGCGTCGATCGCGTCCAGCACGATGGCGTGGTCCGCGCCGAAGGGCTCGCTTTCGTCGATGATCCGGACCAGGACCGGGACCACGCGCGCGTCGCGTTGCGCCACCAGCGCGTCGACGACGGCGCGCCGCTGATCGCCCGTGGCGGCGCGCAGCACCGTGTGCACCGCGCGCGCCGCGGCGGGATCCCTGATGTTCGACAAGGCGCGGACGGCGGCCGTGATGACGCGCGCGTCCCGTCCGCGCAGGAGCGGCTGCAGCAGCGGCACGCCTTCCGGCGCGCCGATCTCTCCCAGCAGCTCCGCCGCGTTGCGCTGCGCCGCCCACGCGTTCGAGCCGACCACCGAGTTGAGGCGGCTCGCGGCGCGCGCGCCGTATTGCCGGATGATCGCCGTCGCCCGCGTGCGCCCCGGGGTGACCGCGTCCGTCTCCAGGTGCGCCTTGAGCGCGTCGGTCGCGGGAGGGCCGATGCGCGCGCAGATGTCCGCGAAAATCGAGGCTTCCTGCTCCTGCATCTCGCCGAGCATCTCGGCGGTCTCGTGGAACGCGACCGTGCTCACGACACCGTCGAGCGAGACACGGCTGCTCTGGCTCGTGACGGCCGTCGGGTCCGCCGCCTGCGCCTGCAGCGCCGTGACGACCGCGAGCGTGGATTCGTAGTCGCCCGCCAGGAGCAGATCTTCGGCGAGCGCGGCCACGTCGCGCGCGAGCTCCGGCGCCCGCGCGGGATCCGTCTCCAGCGTCAGCAGATCCGTCAGCAGCGTGACCGAGAGCCGGCGGACGTTGTCCTGCCCCAGCGTGTCGATCATCTCCACGAGATCGGCCGGCACCTCCGTCGCCATCTGTTCCGCGCGCGCACCGACCTGATCGAGGCCCGTCCGGTAGGAGGCGGAGACAAACGGTTTTTCGTTGTAGGTCAGCAGCAGCTCTTCCATCGACGACCAGAGGTTCTGGAAGGCGTCCTGCCGTCCGAAGTCGGTCTCGCCGAGCATCTGGCGCGTCAGGGAGAGCACGCGCGTCTTGCGGGCATCGTCGGTGGCGATGGTGTTGAACACGGTCGCGAGCCGTGCCGACGCCTGGCCTTCGATCGC
>DAIUEK010000035.1:0-5333 GCA_036845165.1 Vicinamibacterales bacterium
ACCGCGACCCCTTTGCCACCGTGGAAGCGCAGCCAGATGGGATAGATGTGGCCGACAATTGCCGCGGCGCCGGCGGCGGCCATCGACTGGATCGTGCCCGCGGCGGCGTAGGCGGCCAGCACCGTCGCCGCCCCCTTGCAGATATCCAGCGCCATCACCGTCACGCCGAGCGGCGTCCCGGTTGTCCGCAACACATTCGCCGCGCCGACGTTCCCGCTTCCCGCCACGCGCACGTCAATCCCCGCCCGCCGCGCCAGCAGGAACGCGAACGGCACCGAGCCGACGGCGTAGCCGAACAGGATCCAGGGGACCATTAACTGTTCAGGGTACAACAGCTTTCCAGTTTGCAGTTCGCAGTTCACGGTTCACGGTTCACGGTTCAGGGTTCGTCGTTGTCAACGGAGTATGAGCCACCGCTTCATAGCGGGGCCCGTTGGGCGATGCATGACTCTGGAAGGTCGTCGCGCGGCTGACGTGCGACCGCATCACAGGCTGCGTCACGCGGCGAAGCGCGTCGCGGACGGCGGCGCTAGAGCCTTTCGGCGCATCTTTGACCCGCGCGAGCGTCAGGTGCGCGCTGAAGGGGCGCGCGTCCGGCTCGAACCCCAAGGGCCGGAGCCGGCGGTCGAACTCGTCGTGCATCGCCGCGAGAAACGGCAGGCCGTGGCTGACGCCGATCCAGAGCACACGTGGCGGACCGCCGGGCGGAAACACGCCGCAGCCGCCGAACTCGATGTCGAAGGGGGGGATATCGAGTGGTGGTGCCAGCGCATCGACCAGCGCCGGCGCGCGATCGTCCTCGACGTGGCCGATGAACCGCACCGTCAGGTGCATGTTCTCCACCGCCACCCAGCGGGCCTTCAGCGCCGGCCCGATCGCCCGCCGCAGCGCCTCCGCCGCCGCCGCGGCCGTCCGCCGCGCCGTATCGTCGATTTCAACCGCAACGAAGAGCCGCACTGTGAACCGCGAACTGCGAACTGCTAACGGCCAACCGCAAGGAGCCGCCTGACTCGATCGAGCGCGGCCTGTGTGGCCTGGAACTTCACCATCGCGCGTCCGCCGACGAACGAGTACGTCCGCACGTAGGCCGGCTGGCCCGGCACGATAACGGCAATCACGACCGTGCCGACCGGTTTCGTGTCCGTGCCGCCGCCCGGGCCGGCAATACCGGTGATCCCCACCGTGACGTCGGCATCCGTCCTCTCGCGAATCCCCTCGGCCATCGCGAGCGCGACCGGCGCACTCACCGCCCCGTGCGAGGCGATGATCTCCGCCGGAACGCCAAGGAGCGACGACTTGTCCTCGTACGCGTAGGCCACGATCGCCGCGCGCACGTAAGCGGAGCTGCCGGGCATATCGGTGAGGCGAGACGTGAACAGTCCGCCGGTGCAGGATTCCGCGGCGGCAATCGTGTAGCCGCGGGCCTTCAGGAGGTCGCCCACCACCTCCTCCATCACGCGCCCGTCCGTGCTGTAGACGTCGTCACCCAGCACGGACACCAGTTCGTCCCGCGCGCGCGCCAGCGTCGCGGTCGACTGGGCTTCGTCCTTCCCTCGCAGCGTCAGGTGCAGCTCGACCTGCCCCAACGCGGCGAGAATCGTGGTGGATACCGGCGGTGTGGCATCGCGCCATCGCGAATAAATCGGCTGCGCGAGCTGCTCGACGTGCGACTCGCCGCGGCCCGTGATGAACAACGACGCCCGATACGTCCGCTCCTCTCCCGCCCGATCGCGCAAGGGCCCGGCGCACACCAGGTCGAACATCGGCTGCATTTCGCGCGGCGGCCCCGGCAGCAGGATCACGATCTGCCGGCCGCGCTCGCCGGCATGATCAATGAAGAGGCCGGGGGCCGTGCCGTGCGGGTTCTCGAGGACGAGCGCGCCCCGCGGCACCTGCGCCTGCCGCCGGTTCACCTCGGGCATCGTCATGCCGCGCCCCGCAAAGCGCGCGCGAATCCTGGAGACGATGCGGTCGTCCTCGGCCATCGGCAGGCCGAGCCCGTCGGCGACGACGTCACGTGTGAGGTCGTCGGCGGTGGGCCCCAGGCCTCCCGTCAGGACGATGATGTCTGCGCGCGTCAGCGCCTGACGGAAGAGCGCCGCGAGATCGTCGCGCTCGTCGCCGACCACGCTCTTCATCCGAAGGTCGATGCCGAGCGCCGACAGCTTGTCGGACAGGAACAGGGAGTTCGTGTCGACGCGGGTCGATCCGAGCAGCTCGGATCCGACCGCGATGATCTCGGCCGTGCGCGGGGCCATGGTCGTCAGTGAATCCAGGCGGGCACCAGCCACATCAGCAGCCGCAGCGCGATGTTGGCGTAAATGCCCGCCATCGCGTCGTCCGCCATGATGCCGAAGCCCCCGTGGAATTTTTCGAGCCGGTTCGCGGGGTAAGGCTTGATGACGTCGAACACCCGGAAGATGAAAAACCCCGCGAGCGCGCCGGACCAGCCCACGGGAATGAAGGCGAGCGTGACGAGCATACCGAGCACTTCGTCGATCACCACGGGCCCTGGATCGATGCCGCCGAAGTAGCGCTCGGCGTGCGTCGCGGCCCATGTGCCCACCACGAACGTGATCCCGATCAGCCCGACCTCCACGACCGGCGACCGGGTCCACCAGACGAGGAGATACACGATCAGGCCCGCCGCGGACCCGGCCGTGCCCGGCGCGATCGGGAAATAGCCGCAGTACGCGACGGTCGCCAGAAACACGGCGAGGCGAATCACGCTTTCACGACCCGGGTATCGGCGAGGCGATCGTGGAGCGCGCGGCGCTCCTGGCCGAAGAACGCCGGCAGGAAGCCGAGGCCCACCGGCAGGGCCGACACGAGATAGCCGGCGGCCCGTACGACCGCCTGGCCAAAGGACACACGCCCGGACAGCGGCGCGGCGGGATCCGCCGGGATCACGCGGATGCCCGCGGCCATCTTCCCAATCGTCTGGCCGCTGGCCGCGACGAACGTCGAGAGGTAGCCGCCGTTGAGCAGCACCAGAAAGGAGACCAGCGGCGCCCTCGGCAGCGTGAGGACCTGCGCGAACGTCAGGTCGCAGATCTTCAACGTGAAATACACCACGAGGAGATCGATGCCCCCGACGAGTACCAGGTCGATACCCGCGGCGAGGATCCGCGCGCCGGCCGAGGCCATGACGAGCGGGCTGTCGGAGGCAGGCGTCGCGGGCACGGGCGCAGCCGCGGGCGCGGGGACCACCAAGACGTCCGCCGTGTCGAGCGCGAGGCGCGGCTCGGGATCCGCCTCGACGCGGGCCGTCTCACGCCGCGGACGAGGGCGCGGCTTGGCGGGCGACGTGCGGCGCACGGCGAGCGGCGCGCGTGGCGTGGCGCCTGGCGTGACCAGCGGCGCATCCGGATCGCCGGTGCCGGATGTAAAGAGCGGCAGGTTGGGTATGTCGTTCAGCGAGAAATCCGAGAGCGGGCCGAGCGGTTCGGTGCCGTCCTGGATCGGCAGATCCGCCGGCGGCAGATCCAGCGCGAGCGAAAAATCGTAGCCGCAATTGCGGCAGCGCGCGCCGCTATCGAAGCTGAAGTACTGGCACTTGGGGCATTTCATTTAGGCGACGCAGGCGGCGCGGCCGGGGGGGGCGGCGGCCCCGCTGGAGATTGTGTCGCATGGGCCGAGTCCAGCAGCTGCTGCTGGATCCGGGCGCGCAGTTCGTCGGCCTGCGGACGGAGCGCATCGCCCGGCCGGATGGCGTCGAGCGCCGTCATCGCATCGCGCAGCCGCC
Organism: Vicinamibacterales bacterium; assembly: GCA_036845165.1. Classification (GTDB taxonomy): domain Bacteria; phylum Acidobacteriota; class Vicinamibacteria; order Vicinamibacterales; family 2-12-FULL-66-21; genus JAICSD01. Next base: position 3,746 of record DAIUEK010000035.1, read on the forward strand.
CGCTGCCGGCCCACCCGCGCGCGCGGGCGAGCGAGACCTCAGACGCCGACGGCACCGGCAGCGGATCCGGCGCGGGCCGGATCGCACTCGACATCGCCGACGGCGCGGGGCTCCACGGCCACACGCCGGAGCTCCGCGCGATCATCACGAGGACGCCGATGGCCAGGCCCATGGCCAGCACGAGGAGCAGGGTGGCCGCGCGCACACCCTGGCGCCCGGTCGAGGCGACCCCCCTGTGGCGGGCGTAGCGCCGCTGGCGAGGTTCGACACCGGCGGGCACATCCACTTCCACGACGTCCGTGGGGGCCAGGCGATCGAGCCGCTCGAGCATGGCCAGCGCTTCGTCAGGCTGCGCCCCTCGCTCGACGGCCGATCTCAGCAGGCGCCGCGCGTCGACGGTATCGCCGCGATTGAACGCCGCGACGCCGGTCTGGAGAAGCTCGTCGCCTTCACGCTGGCGCTCGGCGATCGCGCCGCGCGCGCGCTCGATGTAGGCCCGCGCCCTGGCGTGGCTGCGATCGAGAAACAGGGCCCGCGTCCACACGCTGATTGCCAGTTCGTGCCGTCCGCTGAAATAATGGTCCAGGCCCGCCAGGAGGAGCTCCTCGATTCGCGATTCGCGCCCCGGCGGCAAGGCAGTCGACGTTTCCTGATCGCGAAGCGGATCCGCCATGGAAGGATGGCGGGATTATACATGCTTCCCATGCCAATCATCGAGTGCATTCCCAACGTCAGCGAGGGGCGCCGGCCCGAGGTCATCGAGGCGATCGCCGCGGCGATCCGTGCCGTTCCCGGCGTGCGCCTGCTCGACTATTCGTCCGACGCGTCGCACAACCGGTCCGTGTTCACGATGGCCGGCGATGCGGCGCCGATCCAGGCCGCCGTGCTTGCCATGTACGAGCGCGCGGTCGCCGCGATCGACTTGCGGACCCATACGGGTGAACATCCCCGCCTGGGGGCGATCGACGTCGTCCCGTTCGTCCCCATCGAGGGGGTGACCATGGAGGCGTGCGTCGCGCTCGCCAAGGACGTCGCACGGGAGGTCGCGTCGAGATTCGGGGTCCCGGTCTACCTCTACGAAGAGGCGTCCACGAACCCGGCGCGCAAGAACCTCGAGGACATCCGTCGCGGGGAGTTCGAGGGACTGGGCGCCAAGATGGTGACGGCTGGGTGGACGCCGGACTTCGGCCCGGCGGCGCCCCATCCCTCGGCCGGCGCCTCGGTCGTGGGCGCCCGCATGGCGCTCATCGCGTACAACATCAACCTGAACACCGACCGGCTCGACATCGCCAGGAAGATCGCGGCCGCCATCCGCCACAGCAGCGGAGGCTTCCGATACGTCAAGGCCGCGGGCTTCACGCTCGACGATCGCGGCATCGTCCAGGTCTCGATGAACCTGACCAACTACGAGAAGACGCCGATGTACCGGGTGTTCGAGGCCGTGAAACGCGAGGCGGAGCGGTACGGCGTGCAGATCCTGGAGAGCGAGATCGTCGGCCTGGTCCCGGCGGCGGCGCTGAACGCCACCGCCGAGTTCTATCTGCGGATTGCGGGCTTCAAGGCTGACCAGATCCTGGAGAACAAGCTC
>DAIUEK010000035.1:5433-10187 GCA_036845165.1 Vicinamibacterales bacterium
GCGGGCGCGATCCCGAAGGCTCGCATCTTCCGATAGAGGTTGCTCCGCTCGACGCCGAGCGCGTCCGCGGTGCGGGAGATATTGCCGTTCTGGGCCGCCAGCGCGCGCAGGATGTAGTCGCGCTCGAACCGCTCGCGCGCCTCGTGCAGCGGCAGCGCGGGGGTCCCGGGCGGATCCACGGCGATCACCGCGCCGCTCTCGAGAAACGCCAGGTCGCTCAACGCGATCGTCTCCCCCGGCACCATGATCATCAGCCGCTCGATCACGTTCCGCAGCTCGCGCACGTTGCCGGGCCAGCGATACGTGCGCAGCCGGGTGGCGGCGCCGGGATCCAGCCGTTTCGGCCGGCGCCCGTACTCGCGCGCGAACTCCACCATGAAGTGCTCGGCGAGCAGCGGGATGTCCGCGTCGCGATCGCGCAGCGGCGGGACGAAAATCGGGATGACGTTGAGGCGGAAGTACAGGTCCTCGCGGAACCGCCCCGCGCGGATCTCCGTCGGCAGGTCCTTGTTCGTCGCGGCGATGACACGGACGTCGACCTTCACGCTCGACGTGCCGCCGACCGGCTCGACGATCTGCTCCTGCAGCGCGCGCAGCACCTTGGCCTGGGTTTTCACGCTCATGTCCCCGATTTCGTCGAGGAACAGCGTGCCCCCATCCGCCAGCTCGAACTTGCCGCGCCGATCCGCCACGGAGCCGGTGAACGCCCCCTTCATGTGGCCGAAGAGCTCGCTCTCGATCAGCTCCTCGGGGATCGCCGCGCAGTTCACCTCGATGAACGGGCCCTTCATCCTGCGGCTGCGCATGTGGATGGCACGCGCGACCAGCTCCTTGCCCGTCCCGTTCTCGCCGTGGATCAGGACGCGTCCGTTCGTCGGCGCCGCCATCGCGACCTGCTCGAGGAGCTGCCGCAACACGTAGCTCTCCCCCACCATCGCGTAACGGCGATCGACCGTCGCGCGCAGCTCGCGGTTCTCGATCTCCAGCCGGCGCTGCCGCACGGCGTTGGCGACGGCGAGGACCGTCTTCTCGAGCGACAGCGGCTTCTCGATGAAGTCGAACGCCCCCATCTTGATGGCACGGACGGCCGACTCGATGTTGCCGTGTCCCGAGATCATGATGACCGGCGCGTCCACGCGACGCTCCTGGAGCCTCGCGAGGGTCGCGAGGCCGTCCATGCCCGGCAGCCAGATATCGAGCACGATGACGTCGTACGCCGCGCGCATCACCCGATCGAGACAGGCCTCGCCCGACTCCACGGCCTCGACCGCGTACCCCTCGTCGCGCAGGACGCCGCTCAGCGCGCTGCGCACGCCGGCTTCGTCGTCGACGATCAGAATGGACGGCTTCAACACGGCAACTCGATGACGAACCGCGACCCTTGCGGCACGTTGTCCCCGACTTCAATCGATCCGCCGTGCTCCGCGACGATCCGGCGGACGATCGCCAGGCCGAGACCGCTCCCGCGCCCTTTCGTCGAGTAGTACGGCATGAACAGTTTCTCTCGATCCGCGGGCGGCACGCCAGGCCCGTTGTCCGAGATGACGACCCGCGCCACGGCATTCCCCGCGTCGTGCTGCGTTTCGATCGTGATGCGCGGCAGTTCCCCGCCGGGCCGCGGTCCCGCCTGCAGTCCTCCCATCGCCTCGATCGCATTGTCCACGAGGTTGATGACGACCCGGCGGATCTGCTCGACGTCGAGCCGCACGGGCGGCAGCGCCGGCGCGAACCGCCGATCCATTTGGATCTGGCTGAACAGGCCGTTGTAGAGCGCCAGCGTGTCCGTCAGGACGGCGTTCAGGTTGCACGGCACCGCGCGCGGCGCCGGCATCCGCGCGAATTGCGCGAACTCGTCGACGAGCGTCTTGAGCGATTCCACCTCGCCGACGATCGTCGTCGTGCACTCCTCCACCAGGGCGCGCGTGGGCTCCGGCGCGCCGCCGAAGTGCCGCCCGAGCCGCTCGGCGCACAACTGGATCGGCGTGAGCGGGTTCTTGATCTCGTGCGCCAGCCGCCGGGCCACGTCGCGCCAGGCCGCGATGCGCTGCGTTCGGACGAGCGGTGTCACGTCGTCGAACACCAGCACGGTGCCTTCGTGCGCGCCCGCGTCCCCCTGCAGCGCCGTCGCCGCGGCGGCGAGGTGAATCTCGCGCCCTTCGCGCGCCAGCGCGATCTCCTGCGCCGCGGGCTTCGCCGAGCCGGCGGTCACCGAGCGAACGAGCGCCCCGAGCGGCAGGAGGTCTTCGCGCCCCAGCAACTGCTCCGCCGGGGCGCCGACGATGCCGGGGTCGACGTCCAGCAACCGGACGGCCGCCGCGTTGATCGTGCTGATGCGGCCGTCGGGGCCGATGGACACGACGCCGGTCGCAATGCGCTCGAGGACAGTCTCGATGTAGCGCCGGCGCTCGTCGAGCTCGGAGTTCTTGCGCTCCATCTCGATGCGCGTCCGTTCCAGGCGCCGCTGGCTGGTGGCCAGCTCGCCGGCCATGGCGTTGAACGCCTCGACGAGCGATCCGAACTCGTCGCGCGTCTCCGGCTCGATGCGGTGGTCGAGGTGTCCCGCGCCGATCTCCCGGGCCCCGGCGGCGAGCATGCCGACCGGCCGCGTGATCCGCTTCGCGAGATAGAGGCCGAGCCAGGTGGCGCTGACGAGAATCATCAGCGTCATCATCACGAACAGCGAGAGGTACACGCCTTCGAGCGGCCCCTTCAGGACGCGCAACTGGCTGTAGTCCTCGTACGCCTCCGCGATGCGGCGCGCGTGCTGCGCCAGGTCGCCCGAGAGAAAGTCGCTCGCGATGACGATGCCGATCGGCTTGCCCGAGCCGTCGCGCGTCACGACCCCGGCCCTGACGAGCTCGCCGCCCCCGTCGAGCGGCTCGTGCGCCCGCGTGTCTCTGCTCCCCGCCGCGATCTTCGCCGCCAGGCGATCCGAGGAGGCGCGCAGATGTCCGGCCGGAAGGGACGGCGACTGCAGCGCCACGACCGGCACCACGTCCATCTTCCCGCCCTCGGCCGGCTGGAGGCGATAGATCTCCACCATGCCGACGCGGCCGTCCATGACCGGGCCGGAGACCGATGCCTTCAGCGCGTCGAGATCGCCCGACAGCAGCGCCTGCGCCGGCACGCCCGCGGACAGGCGCGAGGCCTGCCCCGCCACCGCGTCTTCCCGATCGCGATAGAAGGTGCCCGCGATCGCGTTCGCGGACGTCAGGACGTCGGACACCGGCTGGCTGAACCACCGCGTCGTCGTCTGGCGGATGAGTTCGCTGCCGGCCAGCAGGACGAGCACCGACGGAACGATCGTCAGCCCGAGAAGGGCGGCCACGAGCTTCAGCCGGAACCGCGAGAACGGCAGCCCCCGACGCCGTTCGACGACGAGCTTGATGACGTTGCGCGCCAGCACGAAGCCGAGCGCCAGCAGCATCGTGACGTCGACGATCGACAGCGCGTAGAGGACGACCTCGCTGAGGAAGTCCGGATTGAGCTGGGTGGTGCGATCCGAGACCCGGATGATGACGGCGAGGCTGACGAGCAGCAGGGCGATCCCCGCGAGAATCAGCCGCGGGTTGTCGCGAAACGGGCGGCGTTCCGGCGCGGGAAGCGGCGCCGGCGCGCGCGGCGGCAGCTTCGGACGCGGCTGGAACTCGCGGACCGTGCTCATGGAATGTACGTGAACTTCGCGACCCCCGCCACGTCGTGCCGGTCCCACAAGGACCACAGCGCCCAGCTCGTATGTGGCGTCGTCTGCGCGCGGACGCGCAGGTAGTACTCGACGTTTGGCTCCAGCCCGGCGCTCGAGAAGAGCGGCAGCCGATCGAACTTCGTCAGAAAGTCGTGCACGACGTCCTCGTTCTCCGTGCTGTCCGCCCGGTCCATCCGCCCGTCATACGATCGCGAGACGCTGAACGTGCGGGTCAGCGTGTCGTACTTGACGCTGGCGGAGACGGTCGCCGCCGCGACGGTCCGGTCGAACCAGAAGGCCGCGCTCCGCTTGATCTCCACGTCGTACGCGAAGGTGGTGGTCAGCCCGCTGTGGATCGCGTCCGTCACGTCGACCGGGAACCCGTCGGACAGGTGGAACGACACCATGACGCGCCCCTCGCGCGCGAGCGGCGTGACCTGGATGGTCTGCCCCGCCACCGCCAGGACGGTCGCGCCGGCCACAACCCACGCCGCGGCACCCAGGACGACGTTACGACTTGTTCTTCTGAAGCTCATCGATCTCGCGCTTGAACTCGCCGACATCACGGAACTGCCGATAGACGGACGCAAACCGCACGTAGGCGACCTGGTCGACCCGGCGCAGTTCTTCCATGATCCGCGCGCCGATGTCGGTGGTCTTGATTTCGCGATCCGGACGGTCCTGCAGCTCGGACTCGATCCGATCCGCGATGCCCTCGAGCTGCTGGACGCTGACGGGGCGCTTCTCGCACGCCCGCACGAGGCCGCCGATCAGCTTCTGGCGCTGGAACGGCTCCGGGCGACCGTCCTTCTTGATGACGCGGTACTCGATCTCCTCGATGTGCTCGCGGCTGGTGTAGCGCTTGCCGCAACCCAGGCACTCCCGCCGCCGGCGGATGCTGTTGCCTTCCTTGCTTTCGCGCGAATCGACGACCTTGTCGCCGAGGTTGCCGCAGAACGGACACTTCATCGGCCTACGCTCGCAGAAGGTTCGGCGGGCTTCTCCGCCGCGAGCTCGCGCATGCGGCCGAGACTCAGGCCCGCGCGGGCCATGAACACCAGACCCAGGA
>DAIUEK010000036.1:0-2098 GCA_036845165.1 Vicinamibacterales bacterium
CAGGGAGAAGCGGGGCAGGACGCCCTGAATTTCCCCGGCCGGCTCGACAATCAGTGGGTCGCGCTCTACTCGAACGTGACGCAGCTCGAGCGCAAATTGAGCAAGTCCGTGAAGGAGCGGTACGCCGATCTCCGGGCGCCGACCGACGACCTGATGCGGCGCGCGCAGGGGGTCCTGACGACCGATGTCGCCGCGTTCAATGCCGCGGCCGCGAAGGCCGGCGTGACGCCTGGGATCGTCGTGAAGTGAGCTCCCCTATGAAAAACGGTGTTCTCCCCGGTGAAAATGAGCGAAATTGTGTTACCCTCCGTGCATTCACGAGCACCCTCGTAAAGGAGTAGAGATGGCCAAGAAGACGGCGAAGAAGTCCGCACGCAAGCCGAATGCGGCATTCATGAAGCCGATGACGCCCAGTGCGGCGTTGTCGGAAGTGGTCGGCAGCAAGCCGATTCCGCGGACCGAAGTCACCAAGAAGCTCTGGCTCTACATCAAGAAGAACAAGCTCCAGGACGCCAAGAACAGACGCAACATCAAGGCTGACGAGGCGCTGAAGGTGGTCTTCGGCGGCAAAGCCGTGGTGAACATGTTCGAGATGACCAAGCTTGTGAACAAGCACCTCAAGGCCTAGGGCAACCGTCCTTTCCCGGGGCCGTGGAGCACACGCCCCGGCCGGGCGGCCGTCATCTCGCCATTCTCGACGACGACCCGTCCGTTTAGTAATGACGTGCGAGAAGCCCTCCGCTTATGGGTGGGGCTTTTCGTACGTCGCGCGATCCGTCACCGCCGCCGCGTCGAACACCGCGAGATCCGCTTTCACCCCCGGCCTCACGCCCGTGGGCCTCCGCCTCTGCGCTATCATGCGTGCGCTCCCCACATGGCGACGAACACCGCGGCGCCTCCGGCGCCGATGACGTTCCGTGAAGTTCTGGGCCTGACCGTCATGCGGCGCGTCTGGTACGCGCAGCTCGTCAGCCTGCTCGGGGATTTTCTCGCGCTGTTCGCCGTCATCAGCGTCGTCACCTACCGCATGCACGGCACGCCGCAGCAGGTGACCGGCGTGCAGATCGCCTACATGCTGCCGCTGGCACTTCTCGGTCCGCTGTCGGGGGTGTTCGTCGATCGATGGCCGCTGAAGCCGACGCTCGTCTCGAGCGATCTCATCCGCGCCGGACTCGTCCTCGTCCTCTTCGTCACCACGTCGATGTGGCAGATTTACCTCGTGCTGTGCGCGCTCAGCTGCGTGTCGAGCTTCTTCGGTCCCGCGCAGTCGGTGACGATCCGGACCTACGTGCCGCTCCACGGCCTCATCTCGGCCAACGCGCTGATGCAGATGGGGATGATGGGGACGCGTGTCATCGGTCCCGCGGCGGCCGGCGCGCTGGTCGCCGCGTTCGGCCCGCGCATCTGCTACGCGCTCGACTTCGCCAGCTTCCTGGTGTCGGCGGCCCTCATCACCTCGGTCGCGATCGTCCGCCCGCCGGCGCCGCCGAGGGCGGAGACCGCCCACAACCGCGTGCAGGCGGTCGTCCACGACATGGGCGAGGGCATCCGGTTCATCGTCCACCACGCCGCGATCTCCTTCGTCGTGATGGCCATGGCCGCCGGGCTGTTCGTCATCGGCTGCTTCGGTCCGCTGATTGCGATCTACGTCCGCGAATGGCTGCACGCGAAGGCCGGCACCTTCGGCATGGTCAGCGCCATGGTCGGCATCGGCATGATGGCCGGGATGCCGGTCGTCCGGCGGCTGTCCGGCACGGTGCCGAATGCGACGCTCGTGCTGGCGGGGCTCGCGGGGATCGGCCTCGGCGCGCTGCTGTTCGGGGCGTTCACCTTCGTGCCGACCGCGATGCTCGCCAACTTCACGCTCGGCTTCGCGTTCGCCGGCGTCATCGTCCCCGCGCAGACGCTGCTCCAGCGGGAAACGCCGCACGCGCTGATGGGGCGCATCTCGAGCACCGTCATGTCGGTGGTGTTCTTCGCGCAGCTGCTCGGGTTGACCCTCTCAGGCGTGCTGGCGCAGGTCCTCGGCGTCCGCGCCGTGTTCTTCCTCTGCGCCGCGCTGGCGTGGGTCCTGACGGGGGCGGGGAAGATGCTGCTC
>DAIUEK010000036.1:2198-9985 GCA_036845165.1 Vicinamibacterales bacterium
CTTCCTCTGCGCCGCGCTGGCGTGGGTCCTGACGGGGGCGGGGAAGATGCTGCTCAACACGGATCGTCACGCGGCGGCGCTATGACCGAATCAACACAGCGCCCGGACTACGGCATCGACGCCCCCGGCGTCGTCCGCAATTTGTTTGTCGTGGCGGGGATTGGCCTGGTGATCTGGGTGATCACGGCTGCCGGCCTGTGGTCCGGCGTCCTCCAACACAAGATTGGCGGGATCAACTTCATCCTCCCGGTCGGGCACATGGCGCCGTGGTTCTTCCTCACCTTCACCTTCATCGGCCTCTGGATGGTCTGGAGCAGCAAGTTCGGGGCGACGGGCATCGACATCTGGCAGAGCGAAGACCTGTCAGGCAACCGGCCGGAGTCCACGCTCGACAATGCCAGCCGGGAAGGCGTCCGCGACCGCGTGGACGTGCAGACCGCGGACATGCGGAAGATGCCGTTTCCTGACGCGACCTTCGACGTGGTCGTCTCCTGCGCCGCCATCCACAACCTGTACAAGTCGGCGGATCGCGCGCAGGCGATCGCGGAGATCGCGCGCGTGCTCAAGCCGGGCTGCTACGCGCTCATCGACGACATCCGGCACGCATCCGAATACACCGCGGCGTTCGCCGCGCATGGCTGCCGCGAGGTGCGTCACGTGGAATCCCGCGCCGGGGCGATCCTGACGACGGTGATCACCCTGGGATCGCTGCGTCCGGTGAAGCTCGTCGTTCGGAAGAATGCGGCGCGGTGAGCCGCACGCGCTTCGGGGTGTTCGAGTTCGACGTCGTCGACGACAAAGCCCAGGCGTTCGTGGTCGAGGAGGGGCGCGTGGTGGTCCGAGCGAAGCGACTATCCGCCTAGACTCGGCCCTCGGCCCAAAGCGCTCTGCCCTATGCCCAAGCCCTCTGCCCTAAGCCCTTGAAAGGTATACTCCTTCGGTCATTCATGGAGGAGGTATGAGGTCTACATCCATCCGTTTCCGGGCGCTGCGCGTGGCCTGCGGGGTCGCCATCGCGGCCGCTGCGGCCGCCGGCGTCTCGACCCGAGCCATTGCGCAGTCCGGCGCCCCGTCGGGGCGACGCGCCGCCGCGACCGCCCAGAAGCTGGACGACGAGTACGGCGCGCGCATCAAGAAGGCGACGCCGGACCCGCGCATCATCACCGAACTGGTGGACCACATGCCGGCGTCGGCCACCGTGCCGTCGCCGCTGAAGTTCCTCGGCTACGTCCCCGGCGAGCCCGGGCACATGACGTATCACGCCGACATCGTCCGCTACTACGAGGCGCTGGAGAAGGCGTCGCCGCGGGTGAAACTCTTCAGGATCGGCAAGAGTGAGGAAGGGCGCGACATGGTCGCGCTCGCCATCGCCGACGAAGCGACGATCAAGCAGCTCGACAAGTACAAGCAGATCACGGCGCGCCTGACCGATCCGCGGAAGCTGCAGGAGGCGGAAGCGAAGCAGCTCATCGCCACCGGCAAGCCGATCTACTACGCCACCGGCAGCATCCATACGCCCGAGACCGGCAGCCCCGAGATGCTCACCGAGCTGGCGTTCCGGCTGGCCGTCGAAGAGAGCGCGTTCGTCCAGACCATCCGCAACAACTCGATCGTCGTGCTGACGCCCTCGACCGAGGTGGACGGTCGCGAGAAGGCGGTCGACAACTTCAACTTTTCGCTGAAGAACCCCACCAAGCCGGCGCCGGGCCTGGTCTACTGGGGCCAGTACGTCCAGCACGACAACAACCGCGACGGGATCGGCGTCGGGCTCAAGCTCACGCAGAACATCCTCAAGAGCTTCCTCGACTGGCACCCGACGGTGTTCCACGATCTCCACGAGTCGGTCACGCTGCTGTATGTCTCGACGGGGACGGGGCCGTACAACACCGTCGTCGATCCCATTCAGATCAACGAGTGGTGGCTGCTCGCGCAGAACGAGATGATGGAGATGGCCAAGCGCAACGTCCCTGGCGTCTGGACCTACAACTACTACGACGGCTGGGTCCCGAACTACATGTTCTGGATCGGCGTCACGCACAACTCCATCGGCCGCTTCTACGAGACGCAGAGCTTCCGCGGGCAGAACTACGCCATGGGTTCTCCAAATCAAAGCCGCGAGTGGTACCGGCCGATTCCCACGCCCAATGACATCATGTGGGGACCGCGCGCCAACGTGAACATGCAGGAGAGCGCGATCCTGATCTCGATGAACAACGTCGCGAAGAACCACGAGACGTTCCTCGAGAACTACTACCTGAAGAACAAGCACACGATCGAGCGCGGGCAGGCGAAGGCGCCGTACGCCTACGTCATCCCGGCGGCCCAGCGGCGCCGCGTGGAAGCCGCGGAGCTGATGAACCTGATCAGGCGTGAAGGGGCGGAAGTGCACACGGCGAACGCGGCGTTCACCGCCGGCACCGTCGCCGTCGCCGCCGGCGACTACATCGTCCGGATGGACCAGCCCTACGGGGCCATCGTGGAGACGCTGCTCGGCGTGCAGTTCTATCCGCCCGAGAATCCCCGGCCGTACGACGACACGGGATGGAGCATGCCGCTGCTGCGGAACGTGAAGGCGACGGCCGTCGCCGACAAGGGGATCCTGCAACAGCCGATGACGCTCGCGAGCGCGGACTTCAAGATCGCGGGCACGATCACGGGGACCGGTCCCGTGCTGATCGTCGATCACACCACGGACAACACGCTCGTGACCTTCCGCTTCCAGCACGCCGGCGTGAAAATGTCGGCGGCGGAGCAGGCGTTCGAGGCGGGCGGCCACAAGTTCGGCCCGGGCGCGTTCGTGATCGCGAACGCCGACCGCGCGGTCCTCGAGCCCTCCATCAAGGCGTTCGGCTTGTCGGCGTGGGCCGTGGCCGCCTCGCCCGGCGTGCCGATGCACGATCTCGACGTGCCCAGAATCGGCTACATCCACACCTGGACGAGCACCCAGGACGAAGGATGGGTCCGGATGGCGCTCGACAAGTTCAAAGTGCCGTACACCTATTTCGCCGACAACCTGGTGCGGCAGGGGAACCTGAAGCAGAAGTACGACGTGATCATCTTCCCGCACGCGGGGGGCGCCGGCCCGGGGCTCGTCTACGGCGGGGTCACCGGCGCGGAGCCGCGGCCTTACAAGAAGACCGACGACACGCCGCACCTCGGCGTCCAGGACTCGACCGACGACATGCGCGGCGGGCTCGGCTACGACGGGCTGCAGGAGCTGATGAAGTTCGTGCAGGCGGGAGGGGTGCTGCTGACTGAAGGCAGCACGTCGACGATCTTTCCCGCGTTCAACCTCACGCAGGGGATCACCATCGAGCCGGGAGACGCGCTCTATGCGCGGGGGTCCGTTCTGAAAACGGTGCTCGGCGATCGCCGGAGCCCCGTGCTCTACGGCTATGACCAGAACGCGCTCGCGGTGTACTTCAACCAGGGGCCGATCTTCTCGGTCGGTGGTGGCGGTGGCGGTGGTGGCCGAGGCGGCGGCCGAGGCGGCGGCCCGGCCATCCAGGGCATCCCGAACATGCAGCCCAACGCGGTGCAGCCGCGGCTGACGACGCTCGAAGGCGGCCCCGCTCCCGCTGAGGCGGGAGCGCCGGGCCAGGGCCGCGGCGGACGCGGCGGTCGTGGGGCCGGCGGTGGTGGCGGCGGTGGCGCCGCTCCGGCGTCCGCCTCCGCTCCCGATGACCCGGGAGCTACGGCGGGACAAGGGCGTGGCGGACGCGGCGGCAGTGCCGCGAATCCCAACGCTCCGCGGGTGCTCCTGTCGTTCCCGACCGATCCGAACGATCTACTGCTGTCCGGCCTGCTGGTCGGCGGCGAGGCGATCGCCGGGCGCGCCGTGGCCATCGACGCCCCGATCGGCAAGGGACACGTCGTGATGTTCGCGAACCGTCCGTTCTGGCGCTGGCAGACGCAGGGGAACTTCTTCCTCGGCTTCAACACGATCCTGAACTGGAACGATCTCGACGCAGGGCGGACCGCTCCGGCGACGACGACCGCGGAGCGGTAAAACGCTGAACGCTGAATGCTGAATGGAGTTCCACGTGAAGCGGTTGTCTTCGATCGGCAAGGCCGTCATCCTGCTTGCGCTGGCAGGGTCCGCGGCTCCGGCGTACGCGCAGGGCGTCACGCTGCGCTACAAGTGGACGAAAGGCGAGGCGCGGACCTACCGGATGACGACGCAGACCGACAGCGTCATTACTGGCATGCCAGGCGGCGCAGGGACGATGACGATGGCCCAGACGATGACGCAGGTGCTCAAGCTGACGGCCGAAGAGGTCGCGCCGGACGGAACGGCGACCCTTCGCCAGACGTTTCAGTCCGTGCGGATGGAGAGCAACGGTCCGATGGGCAAGGTCGTGTTCGACAGCGCCTCGTTCGAGAACGGCGACAGCCCCATGGTGCAGAGCATGCGCCAGGTGCTGGGCGCGATGATCGGAGAGTCCGTCCTGATCGAGATGGCGGCCGATGGCACCGTGCGGAAGGTCGACGGGGCCTCCCGCATCGCCGACAAGATAACCCGCGTGATCGCGGCCGACCCCGCCGCTGGCGCCGCCGGCCAGGGGATCAAGAGCATGTTGAGCGACGACGCGCTCAAAGGCACGCTCGAGCAGAGTTTCCCGAAGCTCCCCCCGGGGCCCGCCAGGACGGGCGACACCTGGACCAGTCAGCTCGCCATCGGCAACCAGGTGATGGGGCGAATCCTGGGCGAGTCCACCTTTACCCTCAAGGCGCCCGAGGGCACGGGCGATGCGCCGCTCGCCCGCATCGGCGTCCACCTGGCGCTCAAGCAGGAGGTCGTCCCGCCGCCGAGCGGCCCAGCGGGCATGGTCATGACGCTCGGCGACGCCAGGGGCGAAGGGGAGATCGTCTTCGACGTGGCCCGGGGGCACATTCAGCGGAGCACGATGCGGAGCGACCTGCCGTCCAGTGTGACCATGAACACCCCCGAGGGCACGGTCACGACGATGAACAACAAGACGACGACGACAGTGACGATGGCGCTGGTGGAGAGATGACGAATTGGCGATTGGCGATTGCCGATTGGGAACTGCGCAGACTGCGAACTGCAAACCGCGAGCTGCAAACTGCAAACTGAAGGAGGTCTGATGAAGATACTGACAATGATGGCCGGCGTGATCGCGTTGATGGCGGTGGGGGTCTCCGCGCAGCAGAAGGCCGCGGCGGCAGACGAGGCGGCGATTGCGAAGGTCCGGACCGCGTATCAGGCGGCGGCGGGCTCGCAGGATGGCGCGGCGATGGCGAAGCTCTATGCGCCCGACGGCGTGGAGATGCCGCCGAACGCGCCCGCGGCCAAGGGGCGCGCGGCGATCGAGGCGTTTCACAAGGCCCTCGGCCAGCAGTTCATGATGCACGGCATGACGATTACGCCGACCGACACGAAAGTGATCGGCGGCTACGCCTACGACATCGGGACCTACAAGCAGGGCCTGATGCCCCGGAAGGGCGGGCCGGTCATCGACGACCACGGCAAGTACGTCGTCCTCCTGCAGAAGGACGCGAGCGGCGCGTGGTGGGTCACGCACGCCATCTACAACAGCGACGTGCCGCTGCCCGCGCCGGACGCAGCCAAGAAGTAACATTCTCGACTGCCGATTGGTGATTGGCGATTGGCAATCGTCAGTGGACCATCGCCAATCGCCAATGATGAGAGAGGGGTTTCGGGGGTAAGATCCCCGGATGTTTCGTGCGCTCGCTCTCGCCATTGGCGTCCTGACGGTCCAGATCTCCGCGCCTGCTGAACGCTCCATTGTGATTGCGGTCGACGCCGGCAATGCCGACGCGCTCGCGCTGCTCGAGAAGGCCGTCAACATCAACAGCGGCACGCATAATTTGCCCGGCGTGCGCGCCGTCGGCGATCTCTTTCGCCAGGAGTTCGACGCGCTCGGGTTCAAGACCTCCTGGGTGGACGGCACGTCCTTCAAGCGCGCCGGGCACCTCATCGCGGAGCATCCAGGCAAGGGCCCGCGCATCCTGCTCGTGGGGCATCTCGACACGGTGTTCGAGCCGGACAGCCCGTTCCAGACGTTTCAGCGGATCGACGACAGGACGGCGAAGGGGCCCGGCGTCATCGACATGAAGGGCGGGGACGTCATCATCCTCGCGGCGATGAAGGCGCTGAAGGCCGCCGGCGCGCTGAACGACATGAACCTCATCGTCGTCATGACCGGTGACGAGGAGGATGCGGGGGACCCGCAGGCCGCCGCGCGCGCCGCGCTGGTGGACGCCGCGAAAGGCGCGCAGTACGCGCTCGGCTTCGAAGACGGACCCGGCGACCCGCGCTTCGCGGTGACGGCGCGTCGCGGCACGTCATCCTGGACGCTCGAGGTCACGGGGAAGACCGGCCATTCGTCGCAGATCTTCCGGCCGGACCTCGGCTACGGCGCGAACTACGAACTGGCCCGCATCCTCGACGGCTTCCGCCGGAAGCTGGCGGGTGAAGCGCACCTGACGTTCAATCCGAGCCTGGTGCTCGGCGGCACCTCGGTCGACGTCGACGACGTGCTGAGCCGCGGCACGGCCTCGGGCAAGACCAACGTCATCGCCGAACGCGCCGTCGCCAAAGGCGATCTCCGGACGCTGTCGAAAGAGCAGCTGCAGCACGCGCGCGACACGATGAAGGCGGTGGTGGCCGACGGGCCGCTCGGGCAGACGCAGGCGACGCTGACGTTCGAGGAGGGGTATCCGTCGCTGCCGCCGACCGAGGGCAACGCGACGCTGCTCGCCGAGTACGACCGCGCCAGCCGCGATCTCGGCTTTGGCCCGGTGGCGGCGGTGAGCCCGGATCGCGCCGGTGCCGCGGACGTGTCGTTCATCTCGGGCGACGTGAGCCGCATCATTGACGGCATCGGCCTGATGGGACACGACGATCACGCGCCCGCGGAGACCGCCGACCTGTCGACCCTGCCGAGCCAGACCAAGCGCGCCGCGCTGCTTCTCTTTCGCCTCAATCTTCCGAAGAGGTAGCCATGGCCAGAACGATTGTGATTACGGGCGCCAGCGGCGGGATCGGGGCGGCGCTCGCGTCTCGACTCGCCGCCCGCGGCGACCGCGTCGTCCTTGCCGCGAGGCGCAAGGATGCACTCGAGGACCTGGCGCGGCGGCTCGGGCCGGACGCCACGGCCGTCGTGACCGACGTGACCGTTCGCGCGGACGTCGAGCGCCTGCGCGACCGGGCCATCGAGTCGTTCGGCCCGATCGACGTCTGGGTGAATAACGCCGGGCGCGGCCTCTCGCGCGCCGTGGCGGATCTGACCGACGACGAGCTCGACCAGATGATGACCGTGAACGTGAAGTCCGCGTTGTACGGCATGCAGGCCGTCCTCCCGCACTTCAAGGCACGCGGCAGCGGCCACATCATCAACATCTCGTCGTTCCTCAGCCGCGTGCCGATGGCGTCGATCCGCTCGGCCTACAGCGCCGCCAAGGCGGCGCTCAACAGCCTGACCGCGAACATGCGTATGGATCTGGCCGCGACGCACCCCGGGATTCACGTCACGCTGGTCATGCCGGGTTTCGTCACCACCGACTTCGCGAAGAACGCCGTTCACGGCACGCCGCCAATCCGCCCGGGCGCCGGCGGCGCGGCGCCCCAGACCGCCGACGAGGTCGCGGGGGTGATCGCCGGCGTCATCGACAATCCGGTCGCGGAGACTTTCACCAACCCGGCGCTGTCGGCGATCGCGAAGCGGTACCTCGACGACGTGGGCGCGTTCGAGCGCGGCCTCAGATAGAGTAGTCACGTGCCCACGTCGTCGAGGTACCGC